>CANMPB010000005.1 GCA_947499625.1 Methylophilaceae bacterium | reverse complement strand
AATCATCTCGTGATCGAGTGAAAGGAGGCAGGCTCTGCCACATTCTTTTTCCATAAGCTTTTTCAATAATTCTTGTATCACATATCACCAGCACGCCCTTATCAAACTCATCGCGAATTAATCGACCCGCCCCCTGCTTTAAAGTAATCACTGCGTTAGGCAATTGATATTCCATAAAGGCATTCTTTCCACTTTGGTTAATTTTATCAATTCGCGCAGCGAGCACGGGATCTTCTGGCGAAAAAAATGGCAATTTATCTATCACCACCAATGATAAGGCATCTCCCTTCACATCAACCCCCTCCCAAAAACTTAAGGAGCCTATGAGGATGGCGTGACCATGCTCTCTAAACTTATTTAAAAGATGATTCCTTGAACCATCACCCTGAAGGTATATGGGGTAATCCAACTGATCCGTTTCAATTTTATCTTGAAGGAGTGTATATATTTCCCGCATAGACTTTAGTGTCGTACATAAAATAAATGCCCTACCTTTACTCGCTTTGATAAAGGGATAGATTTGATTCACAACCGCAAAATTAAAGTTCTCATGATTAGCGTCTGGCATCGCTTTAGGTACAAAAAGTAAAGCCTTTTCAGCGTAGTTAAATGGACTTTCCTTAGAAACAGAATCTGCATCTATTAAACCTAGTTGGTTTTTGAAATGATCAAAATTATTTTTCACAGCTAGGGTTGCCGATGTAAAGATCCATGAGGTTGATTCATTATTGATATGTTTTGCAAACATATCGGCGATCGATAGAGGGGTATTATTAAGCTGCACGGACTGAGAATAAACTTCCACCCATTTGATTGAGTTGTTATCTTTATCCTCGCGCCAAGCATCAAAATTTAAAAGTATTTCATTTGCACTATCAAAATACTTTTCAATCTCTGTATCCCTGTCCTTGTGATGAGCCAATAACTTAATTAATTTTTTGAGTTTTTCAATTAAATCTTCGTAAGCAGAATCGAATCGGCTAAAAGTAGAAATTTTTTGGTATGGATATCGATTCGATTCTCTTGGAAATGCGAGTCTAAAATCTTTATTTACTTTTTCTAGATCATTTAAGGTCGTTTCAAAATCTGAAACGTCTTTCATATGTTTTAGATAAATCTGATAGCCATCCTGAACGATCTCACTAATCTGAGCCGTTGAAACATTTTTTCCAAAGAAAATGGATGCGATATCGGGTATCTGGTGTGCTTCATCAAAAATGACCGTAGTGGCTTTTGGTAGAAGTTCAGATATACCTTCTTCCTTCATATTAAGGTCGGCAAAGAATAAATGGTGATTCACGATCGTGACGTCAGCAGCCAATGCTTTTTTTCTGGCATTCATGACAAAGCACTCTTTGTAAAAACTACAATCCTGTCCTAAACAATTTTCTTTAGTGGAGGTGACCTGTGGCCATATCGAGGAGCTCTCTGGGATCGTATCTAATTCTGATCTATCGCCATCCGGACTATGCTTAGCATGTTGGTTAACGAGATGTAAATAGGTGACATCTTCTTTGGTCATAAACGCACCTTCGCTCATGGCGTTTTCTAATCGCAAATGACATAGATAGTTTGATCTGCCCTTTAGCATAGCTAAAGTCACGGGGACATTTAATGCATCCCTAATCATGGGAATATCTTTAGTAAATAACTGATCCTGAAGATTTTTGGTAGCCGTAGAAATAATAATTTTTCCACCGGACAAAAAAGCTGGTACAAGATACGCAAAAGTTTTACCGATACCCGTACCCGCCTCGACAATTAATCTTTTTTTATTTGTGATAGCCTCGTCAATCAAAACTGAGATGTCGACCTGCTCCTGTCTCACCCGATAATCTTGAATACTCTGAGATAGCTCGCCTTTTACACTAAAAAATTGTTTAATAAATAGTTCATTCATGATCGTAGGATTATCTCATGCAGATGAAACTCCGATTTCACAAACACTCTATAAAATGGTAAAATAACCCTAAATTAACTCATTTTCAGACTATGAATTTCAAAGCGCTTTTCATCCTTTTAATACTTGCATTTTCCAGTCCCACTTGGGCGGACGTTATTTCAACAAATTTAAGCAGTCAAGACGCAGCGGTTACTTCAGAGTTGGCACCATTAGTTGATAAGCAATGGACTAGCAATATTCCCCTCATTATTGATAAAGCTTATGAGCTCACCGGTATTAAATATAAGTTAGGTGGCTCAAAACCAGAAACAGGTTTTGATTGTAGTCAGTTTGTAAAATATGTCTTCGAACAAGCTTTAAATTTAAGCCTTCCGCCAAGCGCTAGATCACTTAGTAAGATGGGTGAAACTATTAAATTCGAAGACTTACAACCGGGGGACCTTGTGTTTTTTAACACAAGAAAGTCTAAGTTCTCTCATGTTGGTATCTATGTGGGGAATGATGAATTTATTCATGCACCACGCACAGGCAAAACTATTCGCGTGGAAAATCTTACAAAAAACTATTGGCTTAAAAGATTTAATGGCGCAACGAGAATTGATCCAGCAGAATCGCTCTAAAGATCGGTGTGACCTAGGTTCTTTCCTGGGTTAATCTTATCCCTAATCAATTTTTTAATATCCTTAATATCCAAGAATCCTCCGAAGTCTGATCTAGAGTAGATTTTTTCTTTATCTAAGAAAATTTCAAAAATACCGCCTGACTTAGGGGTTAATGTAACTGATAAAATTTCATCCTGAAAAGTCGTCAATATTTCCTGCGACATCCATGAGGCTCTTGGAAGCCAGGCACATTGCGTACAAAATTGAATCTCAATTTGATATGTTTTAGATTTAGTTCCCATGGTTTCTAAGTTATTCTTAAAATATATTTATTAAAGCCTATTGATATAAGTTAAACAAAAAGACAGAATGCATAATTCTTAGTCAATTACCGCTTAATAGCTTATTACGAAAGTCCTTCATGCGCTCAAAATTCGAAAAATTTACCCTTATAGCCTGTGGCGCTATTATCGGTGTTCTGATCAGTTTAAATTTACCCGTCTTTGCGGATAAAGCTGAAAAAAATAACTTACCCATTGACGAGCTTAGAACTTTTGCCGAAGTTTTTGGTAAAATTAAATCCGACTACGTTGAGCCTGTAGAAGACAAGAAGCTTATTAATGAAGCACTCAACGGAATGCTAACAGGCCTTGATCCTCACTCTTCCTTCCTAAATACCGAAGATTTTAAGGACTTAAATCAAGCTACCCAAGGTGAGTTTGGTGGTCTTGGTATTGAGGTCGGCATGGAAGATGGTTTTGTAAAAGTGATATCTCCGATTGAAGATAGTCCAGCTTATAAAGCGGGCTTGAAAAGCGGTGACCTCATCATGAAGCTAGATGAGACATCCACAAAGGGCTTATCGCTTAATGACTCGGTTAAAAAAATGCGTGGCAAACCAGGTACCAGCATTGTGCTAACCGTATTAAGAAAAGGGGAAGCTAAACCTTTAACTTTTAAATTAGTTCGTGCCATCGTTAAGTCACAAAGCGTTAAAGGAAAGATTGTTGAGCCTAATTACGCTTACGTTCGTGTAGCTCAATTCCAAGAACATACCGGTGAAGATTTAGCGAAGTTCTTAAAAAATCTTCGTCAGCAAAATAAAGCGCCTCTCAAAGGCATATTGCTTGACCTTAGAAATAATCCAGGTGGTTTATTAAATGCTGCGGTAGGTGTATCTGCTGCTTTCTTACCTAAAGGTGATCTGGTTGTTTATACAGAAGGTCGCGCGCAAGATTCAAAAATGCAACTCACAGCAACCCCTGAAAATTATCTCAAAGGTGGTGGCAAAGACGATTACCTCAAAGATTTTCCAGAAGATATTAGGACAACCCCTATGGCTGTTTTAGTGAATAACGGATCGGCATCTGCATCTGAAATTGTGGCGGGTGCGCTCCAAGATCATAAGAGGGCTTTGATTATAGGTATGCAAAGTTTTGGTAAAGGCTCTGTACAAAGTATCCTGCCTATGAATAACGGAACAGCTATAAAGATGACGACTGCAAGATACTTTACACCTAAGGGAAGATCAATTCAGGCCAAAGGCATTGTGCCTGATATTATTGTCGATGATGGAAGTGATCCTACATTCATGACTAAAGAAGCAGATCTCACAAACCATCTTTCAAATCCAAAAGATGCGGATGCGAATGTTGCGCCTAAAGATAAAGATAGCAAACCTTTAGCGCCTCCAGTCAAAAAACCTGAAGAAGAGAAAGAGAAAGAGAAAGAGAAAGAGAAAAAGAAAACTTCTGATACACCATCAGGTCCGATTGAGCCAGGAAGCAAAGCGGATAAGCAATTCCAGGAAGCTATGAATATTCTCAAAGGCCTTCAAATTATTCAAAACAAATGATTGATGACCTCATCATTGAGTTTGATAAGGGCCTGAAGGTTTTATTTGCTAAACCTAAGGGCTCAAGGCCAAGACCCGATCTGCACATTGAAGATGCCGAATTAACCCCTGACGAAAAAAGATGCACGATCGAATTGATGCGTGTAAACCATACAGGTGAAGTTTGCGCTCAAGCTTTATATAGCGGACAACTTCTTTTTAATCCACGTGGTGAAGGTGCAGAATCTTTGAAAAAAGCTTCAAAGGAAGAAATCGATCACCTTGATTGGTGCAACTCTAGGATCAATGAATTAGGAGGCAAAACAAGCCTTCTTAATCCTATCTGGTATACAGGCTCTCTATTAATAGGTTCTTTTGCAAGCGCCTTAGGTGAAAAATATAATTTAGGATTTTTAGCTGAAACAGAACGACAAGTGACACAGCATTTAACAAGTCACTTAGATAAAATATCTAAAAATGATCTTAAGACCAATAAAATTTTAGAAGTAATGGCAGGTGATGAAGAACAACATGCAATCAAGGCAAAGGAATTGGGTGGAATTGATTTACCTCACAAGATAAAAAAAGCGATGTCATTAACTTCAAAAGTGATGACCACACTTTCTGCAAAAATTTAATCCATGCAGAAATTTAACGATATCTTATTAACGCTCGACAACTCAGATCACATTAGTCGTATAGAGATTTATAAAAATAATGCTTTAGTTGGCACGATCGAAAATAAGCCTGGCAGCCAAGGATCAATTAAAATCTACCAACATCTTTGGAAACTTTTTGGTGCAATATCTTTAGACGCCGCAATTGAAGGTCTTGATTTGTATTCAGAGCACACAGAAGATGCACAAAAGAATCCTGGTAAACATCCAAATATTGATCGTCTTCTTTCTATTATGGAAAATGAAGAGCCGCTTGATTTGAAAATTATAAAAAATTAATTTAGCGATTAGGCATCTTCTTCAATTTCAAAATCATGAGTAATTTCAACTGACTTAGATAGCATAATCGATGCTGAACAATATTTTTCAGCGGATAACTTAATCGCACGTTCGATTTGGTCTTTATCTAAATCTTTACCTTTTAGCACAAAATGAATATGGATCTTAGTAAAAATCTTAGGTACTGTCTCGGCTCTTTCAGCTTCAATCTCAGCATAACAATCACTAATCTGTTGTCTTGATTTCTTAAGAATGGTAACCACATCAAATGATGTGCATCCGCCCATACCGATTAGCAGCATCTCCATAGGTCGCATACCTAATTTCCTGCCACCCAACTCTTCCGGACCATCAAGGATCACTGAATGGTTAGACTCGGATTCTCCTATGAAGCATACATTCTCAATCCACTTAACCCTGGCTTTCATTACTTAACTCCGAGCAACTCAACATCAAAAATTAAAACGGCATTCGGGGGAATCGCACCACCTGCGCCGCGTGAACCATAACCCATATCTGGAGGAATAATGAGCGTTCTTTTGCCATGAATTTTCATGCCGTCTACACCTTCATCCCAACCTCGAATCACCTGTCCACCACCTAAATTAAATACGAAAGGATCATTGCGATCTAATGAGCTATCAAATTTTTTACCCTTGCCATCTTTCTGATTTGGGTCATATAACCAACCGGTATAGTGAACAGTTACTGCGAGGCCTTTTTCTGCTTGCCGCCCATTTCCTAAGACAGTATCTTTAATAACCAATGTAGTGATATTTTTTTCCAATTTCATTTCCTTTTTTGAAGTTTGTGACTCAGCATTAGCTAAATCAATATTAAATAAAATAATGCCAAAAACTAAAACAAATTTAATTACATTGGTATATCGCATATTAACATTCCCCCTTAGTTTAATTAAGATAAGCCCATTCAATCAACTCATCTTGTATTTTATATGACTCATTTGCCTTAGGATCATTCGCCATAAATACAAAAACTTTCACATCATTATTTTTATCAAAAATATATCCCGCAATAGCGCTCACATTTTGGATACTACCGGTTTTCAGATAAGCATGTTTGGCGACGGATAATTTTTTTCCTCTATTCTTTAAAGTACCATCAATGCCTATATTAGGGAGCGAGGCTATAAATTCAGGCATATAAAGACCGCTGTAGGCTTTTTCTAATAAGAAACCTAAGTCCTCCGCACTCACTTTTGCGTTTCTTGATAGCCCTGCACCGTTATCCATCTCAAGCGAATCAAGTTTCATTTTTTCTTTTATCAAAGATTCTTTAAGGAATCTTCCCGCCTCGTTTTCGGTGATGGGATTACCATTGTTTTCTGCCAGGATAGTAAGCAATAGATTCCTAGCTATTAAATTTTGGCTATATTTATTGATATCTCTTACGACAAGACTTAGAGGCCTGGATAGATGTTCATAGAATTTAAGTGTGTCCGAAGTATTTTGATATATATATTTAAACTCACCCTCAATGCTTCCACCATGGATCTTCCAAAGCTTTTCAAATAGAGCCTTAGATAAACGATTAGCAGTCACAGCAGATAAATCAATATCTTTACTCTCACATGCCTTATCGAAGCGACCATTAAATGTAATCTCTGTCACGTTAGATTTTATCTCGATCTCATAACCAAGATTATCCTTCCAACTATTACAGTCCTGATCGGTAAGATTTAAATGATTAATAACTTTTAGCGCTTGAAATTCAGGAAAGGTTTGTATATTAATTTTTTCGCTGTCAATTGAAAAATTAAAGTTGATAGTATTTTCATTCACGACAAAAGATTTTGGATTTACGTTGTAAGCACGATATTTCTTATCATCAATAAGATCTTGATTCTGTAATTCTCCAAAAAAACTTTCGTCAATAATGATATTGCCGTGAATATGTTGAATGCCTTTTTGTTGAACCTTTTCGATAAATTCAGAAAGGTCTGCATACGTAAGTGTAGGGTCACCATATCCTTTAATAGTAAGGTCGCCATAAAGATGTTTATTTTTTAAGGCTCCTTTATAAAGCACCTCTGTTTTCCATTGGAACTGTGGGCCTAAAATCTGCAATCCAGCGTAGGTTGTGACAAGCTTCATTAAGGAAGCCGGGTTGAATGCTTTTTGTTCGTTATAACTAAAAATTTTATTACGCTTCGAAATATTTTTAATATAAAGCGTGTAATTCGCTTTTGATAACTCGGAACGATTGAGTATTTTATTTATTGCATCGATATCGGTATCTGCGAATACGCTATTCATCCATAAGACACAAATAAAAAATAGTATTCGCATATTTATAAGGATGACTTAATAACTTCAAGAGTTGTATCAACCATAAAATTAATTTCATCATGGTTGATAACGTAGGGTGGCATAAAATAAATAGTTTGACCTATCGGTCTTATGAAGAGACCATTCTCAATGGCTTTCATAGTAATTTTTTTTATTGTCTTTTTTGAAGCTTCTTCAAGCTCAAATGCCCATATCATGCCTATATTTCTTAAGTTAGAAATAGGTAATGTTGCGAGTGTCTTCATACGCTCTGAAATATAAGCTGAGGTTTTATTATTTTGATTAATTACATCATGGCCTTCAAAATAACTTAATGTTCCTAATGCAGCACTGCAAGCAAGTGGATTGCCCGTGTAACTATGAGAATGAAGAAAGCCTTTTTCTACTTTATTTTCGTAGAAAGCCATATAAACATCATCCGTCGTTAGAACAGCTGATAAAGGAAGATATCCACCGGTTAATCCTTTTGAGAGACAAATAAAATCAGGTTTTATATTTGCGTGTTCGAATGCAAACATTTTTCCCGTTCTTCCGAAGCCTACCGCAATTTCATCGTCAATGAGATGAATATGGTATTTCGAACAAAGCTCTCTTGCTTTTCTTAAATAGATTGAGTGGTACATTCCCATCCCTGTTGCACATTGCACAAGAGGTTCTAAAATAAAAGCAGCTATGTATTGATGATTGTCTTGAAGATATATTTCTAAATCTTGGATACATCTTAATGCATAAGATTCAGCTGTCTCACCTTTATCTGCGTATCGCCAGTCGGGTGTCTTGATAGGATTATTTTTTTTAATTAGTGAAGCGTAATTTTTACGAAAAAGTTTAATGTCCGTCACAGAAAGAGCGCCGAGCGTTTCACCGTGATAACTATTCTCTAAATAAATGATTTTATTTTTCTTTGGCTGACCCTTATTCCTCCAGTAATGAACACTCATCTTAATAGCAATTTCAATCGCATTAGATCCGTCGCTACCGTAAAAAGCGTGACCCAGCTTTGTGAGGCTGCTTAATTTTTCAGATAGGTGTATAGCCGGCTCATGAGTTAAACCTGCAAGCATGACGTGTTCAACGAGATCGAGTTGATCTGTGATAAATTTTTTAATTTCACTTTGATTGTGGCCAAATAAATTAACCCACCAAGAACTGATCGCATCTAAATATTTTTTATCATCATAGTCGTATAACCAAACACCCTCACCTCGCCTAATCGGGATTATAGATTGGGCCTGTTGAATTTTCATTTGTGTACATGGATTCCACAAACTCTTTAAACTTCTATTGATGTAGAGCTGATTCTTCATACATTAAGGTGCTGGGTTCATATGAGTAAGATGAATGATTTCAATTTCATCTAAAAGTTCTTTAGATAGCTTTCTCTTATACGCTTCAATATTTTCCCTTAATTGATCAAGTGATGTAGCACCTATGATGGTTGATGTCACAAACCAGTGATGGTATACAAATGCTAAGGACATCTCAGTCAATGTCATACCATGTTTCGATGCTAATATTTCATAGGCTTTCACAGCGGGAAAGACATTGGGCTTGTCATATCTTTGTGCGAACCCTTTAAAAAGTGTCACGCGCCCTTTCGAGTCGATATCTTTTAGATACTTTCCGGTAAGGTGTCCAAATGCTAGGGGGGAGTAAGCTAAGAATCCAATCTTTTCTCGGTATAAAATTTCTGTCATACCAAACTCTAATCCTCTGTTGATAAGGTTATAACAATTCTGAACTGATGCTATGAGAGGTAATTTATTTTCTCTTGCAATTCGAACAAATTCCATCACGCCCCAGGATTGCTCATTGGAGATGCCGATATATCTAATCTTGCCTTCTTGCACTAACTTACCTAAGGCTTCTATTTGTTCATGAATAGATACCCACTCTTTTAATTTTGAGCCTTCTATTTCAGCACTGGGATCAAATTTATATTGGCCAAAAATAGGCACGTTTCTTTCGGGCCAATGAAGCTGATATAAATCAATGTAATCTGTTTGCAGTCTTTTTAATGAGCCTTCAAGAGCCTCACGTAAATTTTTTTCATCGAAGGCTTTAGGTCCATTGCGAATCCAATTTAATGATCTTCTTGGTCCCGCAGCTTTTGTGGCTAAAACAATCTCTTCTCTTTTTTGTTTTTTTAGCCAATGCCCCAGAATCGTCTCAGTTGCAGTAAAAGTATTTTCTTTAGGGGGAACGGGATACATTTCGGCGGTATCAATAAAATTAATGCCATGTGATATCACCCAGTCGAGCTGTAAAAACGCCTCGGACTCTGTGTTTTGCTCACCAAAGGTCATGGTGCCCAGAGTAATGGGCGAAATAAGCAAATCCGACTGCCCCAACCTTCGATAATCTTGCTTTTCTATGTAATAGCTCATATAAAAATAATGTTTAGATTCAGATATTTAACGAAATAACACTTGAAATTTTAGGCTTTTGTCCCTATTATTAGCACTCTATGACATAGAGTGCTAATCACTCATGTTTTCGATTTTGATTAATTTTCAAAGAATACACTATTAGGAGAATATGAAATGAAAATTCGCCCTTTACATGATCGCGTAATTGTAAAGCGTCTTGAAGAAGAACGTACGACAGCATCAGGCATTGTTATCCCTGACGGCGCAACAGAAAAACCAGACCAAGGTACGGTGCAAGCTGTGGGGAATGGAAAAATTCTCGAAGATGGCAGTGTTAAAAAACTAGACGTCAAAGTAGGCGACAAAGTTTTATTTGGAAAGTACGCTGGCCAAGCCGTTAAAGTTGATGGCGAAGAATTACTTGTGATGCGTGAAGAAGACATCATGGGCATTGTTGAATAAAGCCTTAAACATTCATTCATTAATATTTTGGAGAAATAAAAAATGGCAGCAAAAGACGTAAGATTTGGTGATGAAGTTCGCCAAAAGATGATTACCGGTGTAAATATTTTAGCTAACGCCGTTAAAGTTACACTCGGCCCTAAGGGAAGAAATGTTGTTCTAGAGCGTTCGTTTGGTGCCCCTACGATCACTAAAGATGGTGTATCAGTTGCAAAAGAAATCGAACTTAAAGATAAGTTTGAAAATATGGGCGCACAAATGGTTAAAGAAGTTGCATCTAAAACTTCTGATATCGCAGGTGATGGCACAACTACTGCAACTGTATTGGCGCAAGCGATTATTCGCGAAGGCATGAAGTCAGTCGCAGCAGGTATGAACCCAATGGACCTTAAAAGAGGTATCGACAAAGCTGTTGAAGCTGGCGTAGCTGAACTTAAAAAATTAAGTAAGCCATGCACAACAAGTAAGGAAATTGCACAAGTAGGTTCAATCTCTGCTAACTCTGATCACTCTATCGGACAAATCATTGCAGACGCAATGGATAAGGTAGGTAAAGAAGGTGTGATTACTGTTGAAGATGGTTCAGGTTTAACAAATGAATTAGACGTTGTAGAAGGAATGCAATTTGATCGCGGATATCTTTCTCCTTACTTTATTAATAATGCAGATCGTCAAATTGCCTTATTAGAAAATCCATTCATTCTTTTGCACGATAAAAAAATCTCTAATATCAGAGATCTTCTTCCTGCGCTTGAACAGGTTGCTAAATCAAGTCGCCCTCTCCTTATTGTAGCTGAAGATATTGAAGGTGAAGCGCTTGCAACTCTAGTCGTAAATAATATTCGTGGTATCTTAAAAACTGTTGCGGTTAAAGCGCCTGGTTTTGGTGACAGACGGAAAGCAATGCTTGAAGATATTGCAATTCTTACAGGCGCTACAGTGATTTCAGATGAAGTAGGTTTGAAATTAGAAACGATTAAGATTGAAGATTTAGGTCAAGCAAAAAGAATTGAAGTGGGCAAAGAAAACACGATCATTATCGATGGTGCAGCTAATGAAAAAAATATTAAATCACGTATTGCTCAAATCAAAACTCAAATCGAAGAAGCCACAAGCGACTATGACAAAGAAAAACTACAAGAGCGTGTTGCAAAACTTGCAGGCGGTGTTGCTGTAATTAAAGTAGGTGCAACGACTGAAATTGAAATGAAAGAAAAGAAAGCGCGTGTTGAAGATGCACTCCATGCAACAAGAGCTGCTGTTGAAGAAGGTATTGTAGCTGGTGGTGGCGTTGCTTTAATTAGAGCGCGTGATGCAATTGCTAAAGTCAAGGGTGAAAATGCAGATCAAGAAGCTGGTGTTCGTATTGTGCTTCGTGCTGTTGAAGAGCCTTTAAGACAAATCGTTGCAAATGCTGGTGTAGAACCATCTGTAGTGGTGAACAATGTTGTGGCTGGCAAAGGCAACTATGGATTTAACGCTGCAAACGAAACTTATGGCGACATGGTGGAGATGGGCGTTTTAGATCCTACTAAAGTTACTCGCTCTGCATTACAACATGCAGCATCTGTTGCAGGACTTATGTTAACGACTGACTGTATGATCGCTGATCTTCCCAAAGACGAATCTCCAGCAATGGGTGGTGGCGATATGGGAGGCATGGGTGGCATGGGCGGTATGATGTAACTCAAAAGCATCAATAAGAAAAGGCCTCTTAGGAGGTCTTTTTTTTAATCTTTTTTTTATCTGGCAAGTAATTAGGATAGCATTACACCTCATGAATGCATCCCTGCCCAACCAAAGTCAATTCAAAGATTTAAATGATAAACAAATTGAAGCAGTAACACTTCAAAATGAATCTGCGCTAATTCTCGCGGGCGCAGGCAGCGGTAAAACTAAAGTACTGACTTCTAGAATTTCCTGGCTCATTCAAACAAACGTTGTAAGTCCTTTCGGTCTTATCGCGGTGACATTTACCAATAAAGCCGCAAAAGAGATGCTTCAAAGAATCACCATGCAGCTTCCCATTAATACAAGAGGCATGTGGGTAGGCACATTCCATGGTTTATGTAATCGATTTCTTAAAACACATGCTAGAGATGCAGATTTACCTGAGACATTTCAGATTCTAGATAGTCAAGACCAGTTATCTCTAATCAAAAGAACTATGAAAGCAATGAATGTAGACAATGAGACTTATGCGCCGAAACAAGTGCAACATTATATCAATGGATGTAAAGATGAAGGCTTAAGATCCGCACATGTCGATACTTACGACACACATTCAAAAAAATTAAATGAAATCTACCTTGAGTATGAGAAGCAATGTCAAAAAGAAGGCTTGGTTGATTTTGGTGAATTGCTTTTAAGGTGCTATGAGCTTTTCGAAAAGAATGATTCCATTCGTCAGCATTATCAAGATAGATTTAAACATATTCTCATTGATGAGTTTCAAGATACGAGTGAGCTTCAATATAAGTGGTTAAAACTTCTTGCAGGTAACAGCAGTTTTGTATTTGCCGTGGGGGACGATGATCAATCTATATATAGCTTTAGAGGAGCGAGAGTTGGCAACATGAAAGATCTTGAAAGAGACTTTCATGTTAAACAAATTATTAAGCTCGAACAAAACTACAGATCTAAAAGTAACATCCTTAATACAGCAAATGCCATCATTGATCATAACAAAAATAGATTGGGGAAGAACTTATGGACTTCGGCCGGAGAAGGTGACCCCATTCGAATCTATACGGGCCATACCGATATTGATGAAGCTAAGTTTATTGTAGATGAAATTAAAATACTTCATAGAGAGGGAGTATCGCTCAATCATATTGCTATTCTTTACAGAAGCAATGCTCAGTCTCGCGTTCTCGAACACAATATTTTTTCATCTAACTTACCTTATCGCGTCTATGGTGGATTGCGTTTCTTTGAGCGTGCTGAAATTAAACATGCTATTGCTTATTTGAGGCTCATTGCAAATAAAAATGATGACAGTGCATTTTTAAGAATTATTAATTTTCCAACCCGCGGTATTGGTAGTCGCTCATTAGAAAGCCTTCAAGATATTTCTAGGCGAGATGCTTGTAGCTTATGGGACGCTGCATTGAAATCATCAGATAAAACACCCATAACCAAAAAAGGTTTACCGTATTTTATCTATCTCATCAAACATATTGAAAGTAGTTTCGAAGGATTAACGCTTCCGCAAATGATTGATCTCATTATTAACGAATCAGGACTTAAGGATCACTACACGAATGAAAAAGATGGGTTAGATAGAGTTTCAAACTTAAACGAATTGGTTTCTGCAGCTACAACGTTTCTTAACAACGATAACAATGAATCTAAAAATCCACTTGGAGATTTTTTAAATTATTCCTCTTTAGAAAGTGGTGATATGCAAGCGAGTGAAGGTTCAGACGCCATCCAACTCATGACGATTCACTCATCGAAAGGATTGGAATTTGACGTAGTATTTATTTCAGGCCTTGAAGAAGGTTTATGTCCGCACGAACAAAGTCTTTTTGAATCCAAAGGGCTTGAGGAGGAGAGAAGGCTTATGTATGTTGCTGTGACAAGAGCTCGATCAAAACTATACTTAAGTTATGCACTATCAAGAATGCTTCATGGCCAAACAAGATATGGTATGCCATCAAGATTCCTAGAAGAGATCCCTGAGAGTCTTGTTAAAAACATTAACACAATTAATTTTAAAAATAATACAGATCAGATTGAAGAGAGTTATTCACAACCTACCCAACAGAAACATACTTGGCGTATTGGTGAATCTGTCATGCATGAAAAATTTGGCCAGGGAACCGTTTTAGGTTATGAAGGGAATACTGACGATTTAAGAATTCAAATTAAATTCAATAAAGCAGGCACCAAATGGCTCGCAATGGAATACGCAAAACTCTTTAAACACTAATAGCTTTTAGCGGACTTAAAAATATCTCGGTAACTAATATATTGAAACGCAAACATCACCGATGTGATCACAAGTAGTGCGAAAAAAATAATCGCGCCCATTAATGAAGGTCCTATGGTTGGGAAGAATGAAGCTAATGAACCAATTAATAGTCCACATGACAACATAAATAATATCGCTATTGTTGAAAAAATAAGCCATGAAAGACCTAAAGGAAAAATATACATTAAGCATCCCGCGATGCTGGATTTAATTGATTTAAAGAGTGAGTAGTGGTTATAAACGATCAACATTGGCGAGAACCAAGTCGCCATAAGTAACGGTAGCAGAAGTAGAACTAATTTTCCTATCATAGGCACAAAATTATTAATCAAAGTTACAAGCTCATTATTTTTTTCTGACAGTTGAATAAAACCCTGCATTTCAGAATTTAAAACCATAGTCACCATACCCGCATAAATTAAGCAGATGAGGCCAAGCGAGAGTAATGTTGCGAGCCTAAGTTTAATTTTTTCATATACCACTAAAAAATTTTCTTCCTTATTTTTATCATGAGTCTTGTAGAAGTTAACCGCGAATACCAAAAATACAGGCCAAATCAAGATAGATGCAATTGAAAAAATTTGAATCATAGGCATTGAAGGCAAAAGCATAAAAATAAAGAGATAAGTCAAACTCAGCATTAATGATTGATTGGGCGTCTTCTTAAAGAGCATGAAGCTTTCTTTATTCCAACGAATGGAATCTCGGAATGTAATTTTTTTCATATTAATTTACCTTAAAATTTTCCCACCAATACGTTGCTTTAAAATTTTTTTAAAATGGTTAGGGTCTTTCGTGTAAGTGAGTTCACCCTCTTCCACATGATAGAAATCTTTAAGTCTTGAAACCCAGAATCTAAGAGATGCTAATCTTAATACATCATTCCAAGCTCGATCTTCATCATCATTAAAAGATCTTATCTTTTTATAAGCGTCTAAGAAAGCATTCAGTCTTACCTCGTCAAAAGAACCATCGTCATTCACGCACCAATCATTTACAGCAATAGCCACATCTAAAATAAGATGATCTGTGCAAGCATAATAAAAATCAATAAAGCCTGATACTTCATCATTTAAAAAAAGAACGTTGTCCTTAAATAGATCTCCATGAATCGTAGATTTAGGCAGCTTATAATTTTGCTTTTCTTGGTAAAGAATTTCTTCTCTTAATAATTGACTCTCATCTTTAGGTAGATCATTTAATAAAGTATCAGCTGTTTTTTTTATCCAGTTAAGGTCTCTTGTATTTTGATGGTGAGCTGCAAAATTGGCTGACTTCACATGGAGCTCTGCGAGACTTTTGCCCATAGCCTTACAATGATTGACTTCAGGTTTGGTAAGCTCTTTACCCTTTAAGCATGTCACGATTAAGGCGGGTTTATTTTTTAAAATACTTAAAGCTGTACCATTTTTTTTGAAAATCGGTTTGGGGCATAAAAATGAATTTTCTGCTAGATGAGCCATAAGATCTACAAAATATGGGAGATCTTCTATAGTGTTTTTTTCGAAGAGCGTCAAAACAAAACGATCATGCGCAGTCATTAAAAAATAGTTGGTATTCGTGATCCCAGACTTAATACCTTGATAATCGGTGAGATCATCTAAAGCATAATCCTGAAGCCAGATTTTTAATTCTTCAATATTAACTGATGTGTAGACAGACATAAAAAAAAGGGCTTTGAGCCCTTTAAAAAAAATTTAGAATCTAAATATTACCCATTTAGGCACAGTAAGAGGCTGGGTAGGGCCGTCGTATTTTGCCCAACCAGCGTCTTGATCTTCCTTCAATAAATAATATGAAGGTCCGCCAGCTGGGGGTGTTACTTTCATCATATAAAGTTCACCATTAATGCGGTATTCCTCGACCATATCAGCACCTTGTTTGGTGATGGTAATTTGAGGTTCATCTACAATATCACTTTCAAAATTCTTTGGTGGTGGCTTAACCTCCTCTAAAAGCTCAAGTTTTTTTTCAGCTATGGCATTTAAACTCATGAAGACAGTTACCAATAAAAAAGCTTTAATTGTATTTTGTATTTTCATAGACAAGATTCTAGCAAAAAACCTATAGATGGTATGGTTTATTTGACAATTTATAAGTAAAGCTGAGCTTTTCTTTCCGCTGGCGTTAGCGTGAAACCAATCGATTCATAATGGTTAAATATCGCATCCACAATTTCTTTAGGCTCCTCAAGAATTTGAATCAAATCTAAGTCTTTTAATTCAGCCATGCCCTCATTTACGATTTTGTCTTTTAACCAGCCTAGTAAGCCAGACCAAAAGTCTTTCCCTACTAAAATGATAGGGATTTTTCTTGATTTACCCGTTTGAATAAGTGTGATCACTTCCATTAGTTCATCAAGCGTTCCAAATCCACCTGGCAATACGACGTAAGCTGAAGCGTACTTAATAAACATCACTTTACGCATAAAGAAATATTTAAAATTGATTGAAATATCCTGGTAGTCATTCGGTTTTTGTTCGTGGGGCAAATTAATATTAAAACCAATACTAGGGCCCTTGCCCAGGGAAGCGCCTTTGTTAACTGCTTCCATAAGGCCGGGGCCGCCGCCAGAAATGACGCTAAACCCAGAGTTGGATAGCGCCTTTGCTATATTAACAGTGAGCTTGTAATAAGGATGGTCTTCACTCACCCTAGCACTGCCAAACACCGATACGCCAGGGGTTATTTTTTTAAGTTTTTCGGTAGCAGTAACAAATTCTGACATAATTTCAAATGCATACCAGGATTCACTCTCGTTATGAGTTTCATCAAAAAATTCTGGGCCGTTAAATTTAGGTATCTTTTTATCTGCTGACATAAAAACTTTCAAAGTTAAACAATGAAAACACTATTATTAGTAGATGGCTCCTCTTATCTTTATAGGGCATTTCACGGATTGCCCGATCTTAGGAACAGTCGCCAAGAACCTACCGGAGCTATTTACGGAGTCTTGAATATGCTCCGAAAACTCCATAAAGAGTTTCCTTCTGATTATAGCGCTTGCGTTTTTGATGCAAAAGGAAAAACTTTCAGGAATGATCTTTATCCCGACTATAAGGCCAATCGATCAGCGATGCCTGATGATTTAAGAGCTCAAATTCAGCCGCTTCATGAAGCGATTACGGCAATGGGTTGGCCGATTGTTATTCAAGAAGGTGTCGAGGCTGATGATGTCATTGGCACATTATGTAAGGAAGCCACTCATCATCAGTTCAATGTCGTGGTCTCTACAGGTGACAAGGATTTAGCTCAGCTTGTAAACGAACATGTCACTTTAATTAATACCATGACAAATGAAAAACTCGATATCGAAGGCGTCAAAAATAAATTTGGGTTAATGCCCAATCAAATTATCGACTATCTAACTCTTATTGGAGATACCTCAGATAACGTACCTGGTGTTGAAAAAGTTGGCCCTAAAACTGCATTGAAATGGCTTAATGAATATCAAACACTCGACAATATTGTAAAAAATGCCGCTCAATTCCCAGGAGTCGTCGGTGAAAATTTAAGAAAAGCACTCGACTGGATTCCCAGAGCTAAAGACCTTATTACGATTCGATGCGATTTAGATATCGATAAAAATTGGGACAATTTAAAACCTAAAGTACAGGACTCACGCACACTAGAAAATTTATATCAGAGATTTGAATTTAAGAATTGGCTTAACGAAGTTAAAGAAGGTAGTTCCCAAGAAAACTCATCAAACAACAGTCGTGAAGAAAAAATATCTATCAAATCCCCTAGCCATTTTATTTCCAAAATTAAATACGACACGATATTCGATGAGGCTCTATTACGCGTATGGCTAGAAAAAATTAAAGATAAAAGTTATGTCTGTGTCGATACAGAAACTAACTCGCTCGACCCTATGCAGGCAAAAATTGTAGGTATATCGATAGCAGTGACTGCAGGGGAAGCAGCTTACATTCCTTTGGCGCATGACTATCCTGGCGCTCCCGAGCAGCTATCAATTAATGCTATATTAAATTTAGTGAAGCCCATGTTAGAAGATGAAAAAATTAAAAAAATTGGTCAAAACATTAAATATGATGCGCATGTATTTTTAAATCACGGTATACATCTTAAAGGCATTAAGCACGATACGATGTTACAAAGCTACGTCACGGAAAGTCATCAAAGCCATGGCATGGACAATTTAAGCTTAAGGCATCTAGGTCACACTTGTATCAGTTTCGAAGAAGTTGCGGGCAAGGGTATGAATCAGCTTAAATTTAATCAAGTTGATATTGATGTGGCATCTCATTATTCATCGGAGGATGCGGATATTACATTTCAATTAAATCAATTCTTTAATCCTGCAATTGAAAATGATGCACCACTTAAATTTATTTACGAAAACATTGAAATGCCAGCCACTGAAGTGCTTTTAAAGATCGAAAGAAATGGTGTGCTTGTGGATGACAAAAAATTAAATGAGCAAAGTCATGTAATTGGTAAAAAAATTCTACTACTTGAAGAAGAGGCTTATAAGCTAGCAGGGCAACCTTTTAATCTCGCATCACCCAAACAATTACAAGATATTTTATTTAATAAGTTAGGTATCAAATCTTTGAAAAAAACACCTTCAGGCGCACCTTCTACAGATGAAGAAGTATTGCAAGATTTAGCACTTGACTATCCTTTACCCAAATTATTACTCGAACATCGAAGTCTATCTAAGCTCAAATCAACCTACACAGATAAATTGCCAAAAATGATTAACGCCAACACTGGGCGAATTCATACAAGCTACAACCAGGCTGTTGCAATTACAGGACGTCTTGCAAGTTCAGATCCTAATTTACAAAATATCCCGATAAGAACCTCAGAGGGTAGAAAAATAAGAGAAGCATTTATTGCGAATGAAGGGTCATCTATTCTATCTGCAGACTATTCTCAAATAGAATTAAGAATCATGGCTCATTTGTCTCAAGACAAACGATTACTTGAAGCATTCAAGAATAATGAAGATATTCATAAATCAACAGCGGCTGAAATTTTTGGTTGCAACTTAGATAGAGTCTCCCAAGAACAAAGACGTTATGCCAAAGTGATCAACTTTGGATTGATTTACGGGATGAGCGTATTCGGCTTATCAAAATCACTCAGTATTGAACGTAGTGCTGCATCAAATTATATTGAGACTTATTTTGCGAGATATCCTGGCGTTAAACGTTACATGGAAGATACAAAATTATTTGCCAAAGATAAAGGTTATGTTGAAACATTTTTTGGAAGGCGATTATGGATTCCAGAAATTAATGGCTCGAATGGTATTAGAAGAGCTGCAGCAGAAAGAGCAGCAATAAACGCACCTATGCAAGGCACTGCGGCTGACCTCATTAAGTTAGCAATGATTGCGGTCGATCAATGGCTATCTCAAAATACACACTTAAAAACAAAGATGATTATGCAGGTGCACGATGAACTTGTGTTTGAAGTACCTCAAAATGAAATTGAGATATTACAAAAAGAACTACCTCTTTTGATGGAGGGTGTTGCAAAGCTTGATATCCCTCTTATCGTGGATATTGGCGTTGGATTGAATTGGGATGCGGCACATTAAGATGGAATTTGGTGTTTTAATTATTGGTGATGAAATTTTATCTGGCAAAAGACAAGATAAACATTTTGAATACGTACAAAAAACATTAAAAAAATATAAGCTTTCATTGTCTTGGGCAAAATACATTCAAGATGATTCTAAAGACATTATTCAATCAATCAAAGAATCAATAAAGTCTAATACTGTTGTTTTCTCTTTTGGAGGTATTGGTGCAACACCAGACGACTTTACAAGGCAGGCAGCTGCAGACGCTTTTAATCTTCAATTAACTAGGAATGATGAGGCTGTTAAGCGCATTGAAGATCAGTTTGGTGAAGGAGCTCACCCTAAAAGAGTTTTGATGGCAGATATTCCAGAGGGTGCATTATTGATTCCAAATGAGATTAATAAAATTCCGGGATTTAAAATCAATAATTATCATTTCCTGCCAGGTTTTCCTGAAATGGCCTGGCCGATGGTCGAATGGATTCTCAATACACACTATCAGCAACTATTAAATCAAAATGATTTTGCCGAAGCTTCGATTTGGATTAATGATGTAAGCGAAAGTAAATTGATTGATTTGATGAATGACATTGTAAAAAAATATCCAGAAATTAAACTTTTTAGCCTGCCTAAATTAAAACCTATTAAGACTATTGAGCTTGGTGTTAAAGGTCCATCAAAATTAGTCGATGAAGCCCTGTTAGAGATACAAGCCAGAATCCTTAATTTAGGCTATGAATGGCATAAGTAATTTGAAGTCTTCACTTTTATAAAAAGCCATTTGCCTATAAAATAAGCAACTTTCCATAAGTAAATATACGACAGTGCAAATAGGCTCTATTTCCCTTAAAAATAATCTCGTAGTCGCTCCCATGGCAGGCGTCACTGATCGCCCTTTCCGCCAACTTTGCAAAAAGTTTGGTGCTGGCATGGCAGTAAGTGAAATGGTGACATCAAACTCACTCCTATATGGTAGTCAAAAAACACTTCGCCGCGCCAATCACGAAGGCGAGGTAGATCCAATTTCGGTCCAAATTGCTGGGGCTGACCCCAAAATGATGGCGGACGCCGCTCAATTTAATGTGGATCATGGCGCTCAAATTATCGATATCAACATGGGATGTCCTGCAAAAAAAATATGTAATGTGATGGCGGGATCAGCACTCCTCAAAGATGAGCCGCTTGTACAAAAAATATTATCTTCAGTTGTGAAGTCGGTAGATGTGCCAGTCACATTAAAAATAAGAACTGGCTGGGATACTCAAAATCGAAATGCTATAGAGATTGCAAAAATTGCAGAAGACATTGGTATTAAAGCATTAGCTATTCATGGCAGAACGAGAGCTTGTTTATATATGGGTAAAGCTGAGTATGACACCATTGCCGAAGTAAAACAGTCAGTCAAAATTCCCGTTATCGCCAATGGCGATATCACTTCACCGGAAAAAGCTAAATATGTTTTAGATTACACAGGTGTAGATGGGGTCATGATTGGTAGAGCAGCTCAGGGCAAACCTTGGATTTTTAGAGAAATTGATCACTATCTTAAAACAGGCATGCATTTAGATAATCCTTCTATTGATGAAATCAAAAATATTACCATTGCTCATGTGAATGAGCTTTACGACTTTTATGGTGAAAATGCAGGATTAAAAATTGCTAGAAAACATATCTCCTGGTACACAAAAGGATTAAAAAATTCTGCAAATTTTAGACACTATATGAACACAATTGAAACAGTCGATGAACAAATTAAAACTATCGAAGATTATTTTAATTTTCTTTCAATCGAATCCCCTTATATAAAGTATGAGGAAGAAATGTTGGTAGCTTAATGGAAAAGAAGACAGATATCCCTGATTGTGTAAATGAATCTTTAGATCAATACTTCAAAGATCTGGATGGTGAACATCCAACGAATGTTTACGACATGGTCATTGGTATGGTTGAGAAACCTTTAATTACTTACATCATGAGTATTTCAAAAGGCAATCAAAGTAAGGCTGCAGAAATTCTTGGCCTTAATAGAAATACACTCAGAAAAAAATTAAAACAACATAAGATTGATATCTAGTCATGATTAAAATCAAAAGAGCCCTTATAAGCGTATCAGACAAAAAAGATATTATCGAATTCGCTAAGATACTAGTCAAATATAACGTTGAAATTTTGTCCACTGGAGGCACAGCAAAATTATTTGCTGACAATGATATTCCGGTCATCGAAGTCAGCGATTATACCGGCTTCCCTGAAATGTTAGATGGTAGAGTCAAAACACTTCATCCAAAGATACATGGTGGCATACTCGGAAAAAGAGATGACGAAAACCATCTGCAAACGATGGCTAAATCGAATATCCCTTTAATCGATTTAATAGTGGTGAACTTATATCCATTCGAGGCGACTATATCTAAAGAAAATTGCTCGCTCTCTGAAGCCATTGAAAACATTGATATCGGTGGTCCGGCAATGCTCCGGTCGGCAGCAAAAAATTATAATGGTGTGGCAGTTGTGACTGATGCTTCCGACTATAAACTTATTGAAGATGCCTTAAAGCAGAATGATGGTGCACTTGATCTAGAGTTAAGATTTAATTTGGCTAAAAAAGCTTTTGAACATACTGCAAAATATGATTCAACTATTTCAAATTATCTAAATGGATTGAATACAAATAAAAATATAGCTTTCCCTAACAAACTTAACCTCGCATTTAACAAAAAAATGGATTTACGATATGGTGAGAATCCACATCAAAGTGCATCTTTTTATGTAGATGAAATATCGAACAAAGGTTCATTGGCAAGCTTTAAACAGTTACAGGGAAAAGAGCTGTCATACAATAACTTAAATGATGCAGACACGGCTTGGGAATGTGTTAAAAGCTTTAAGCTTCCATCCTGTGTGATTGTAAAACATGCTAATCCATGTGGCGTCGGATCTTCTGGAGACTTACTCGATGCTTATAAAAAAGCATTTTCAACTGATCCAACATCCTCATTTGGCGGTATTATTGCTTGCAATGTTTCGTTAGACAAAAATACTGCATCTCAAATTATTGCTCAATTTGTCGAAGTGGTAATCGCTCCATCATACGATACTGAATCACTTGAAATATTTGAATCAAAACCAAATATTAGGTTATTAGAAGTTTCGCTCAATAATAGCTTTAATGCTTTTGAATTGAAAAAAATTGGTGGTGGTTTGCTAGTTCAATCACCAGATGATTTCAATATAGATATGAACCATTGCAAAGTAGTTTCTAAACTTAAACCTAACGAAGAACAAATAGCTGATATGCTTTTTGCGTGGCGAGTAGCTAAGTATGTTAAATCAAATGCCATTGTATTTTGCAAGAACAATCAAACTCTAGGCATTGGCGCCGGTCAAATGAGTAGAGTCGATAGTACTAAGATTGCTTCTATAAAAGCTAAAAATGCAAATCTTGATTTAATAAATTCAGTAGTTGCTTCAGATGCTTTCTTTCCCTTTAGAGATGGAATTGATGTGTTAGCTTCTGCCGGTGCAAAATGCGTTATTCAGCCAGGTGGGAGCTTAAGAGATGAGGAAGTCATCAATGCTGCTAATGAATTAGGTCTTGTGATGTTATTTACTGGATATCGTCACTTTAGACATTAATTTATGAAAGTTCTAGTCATTGGAAGTGGCGGCAGAGAGCATGCGATGGCGTGGAAACTTTCTCAAAGTAATAAAGTAAATGCTATTTTTATAGCACCAGGTAATGGTGGAACTCACCTCAATCCAAAATTCAAAAATATTGATCTGACCGATATTGATCTTCTTTCAGATTTTGCAATTAAAGAAAGAATTGACCTCACTGTAGTTGGTCCAGAGCTTCCACTTTCTGAAGGTATCGTTGATTTATTTAGATCTAAAAATTTGAATATTTTTGGACCTACCCAAAAAGCTGCTCAACTCGAAAGCTCTAAAGGTTTTGCCAAAGACTTCATGTATAGGCACAACATTCCTACTGCAAAATATAAAACATTTAAAATGCCTGATGAGGCGTATCAATATATTAATGAGCATGGCGCACCCATTGTCATTAAAGCGGATGGGTTAGCTTCCGGGAAAGGTGTCATTGTCGCTATGACAGTCAAAGAAGCTCATGATGCAATAGACTTTATGCTTGTAGACAATAAATTTGGTGATGCAGGGGCCAAAGTTGTGATCGAAGAATTCATTGAAGGAGAAGAGGCTAGCTTTATGGTGGTATGTGACGGCAAAACAATTCTGCCGTTAGCTACAAGCCAAGATCATAAGAGGCTCTTAGATCGAGATATGGGTCCTAACACAGGAGGTATGGGAGCATACTCACCGGCACCTGTAGTTACTAAAGAAATTTACTCTAAAGTTATGGAAGAAATTATCTATCCTACTATTCATGGTATGGCTAAAGATGGTATTCCATTTACTGGATTCCTTTATGCAGGGCTCATGATCACTAAAAAAGGTGATGTAAAAACATTAGAATATAATTGTCGAATGGGCGATCCTGAAACACAACCCATTCTCATGAGGCTGAAAAGTGATTTGTTTGAAATGCTATACAAGGCATCGCTCGGACAACTTGATTCATCAGAAATTGAATGGGATACAAGATCAGCACTAGCTGTCGTTTTGGCTTCTGCAGGCTATCCCGAATCTCCAAAGTTAAACGATGAAATTTATATTGAAGATCGCATTATTCCTGACAGCTATATTTTTCATGCAGGCACTATATACAAAAATAATAAACTTCTAACTTCAGGCGGAAGAGTTCTAGCTGTCGCCGCGCTTGCCAATTCTGTGAAAGAGGCCCAACTTAAAGTCTATGAAGCTATCAATACTATCAAATTTAATGGCGTCCAATATCGAAAAGATATAGGTTACAGAGCCTTAAATAACGATTAAATTGGCTAATCAACGCTTAATCCGATATTTAAAACAAGGGGGTGTTATAGCTTACCCTACTGAATCCTGTTATGGATTGGGCTGTGATCCAAAAAATAAATATGCGGTAGAAAAAATTCTACGTTTAAAAAAAAGGGCTCGATCAAAAGGTTTTATTTTAATCAGTTCCAAGATAAATCATTTGTATTCATATATGCAAGACCTGTCTGAGTTGCAAAAAAAAGAGATGATGAATAAATGGCCTGGCCCTCATACTTGGTTAGTACCTGCATCTAATTATTGTCCTTCATGGTTAAGAGGGGCTAGTCATAACATTGCTATAAGACTCCCTAAAGTTAAAAGTACTTTAAATTTATTAAATTCAATCAGCTTCCCAATCACCTCAACAAGTGCTAACTTAAGTCATAAACAATCCATCAAAACCCTTAGAGCATGTAAAAATTTATTTAAGAATAATGTAAAGATTATTGAGGGGAATATTGGTAGTGAAAAAAAACCTACAACGATTCAAGATTTTATTAGCAATAAAATAATTAGAAAATAATATGATTAATTCAAATCTAGTTTTTGAGTACTTTAACAACCTCCAAACGAATATTGTTGAAACACTTCAGATTGTTGATGGTAAAAACTTTATTAACGACTCCTGGCTTCGAAAAGAGGGTGGAGGTGGGACTTCCTGCCTCCTAGAAAATGGCAATGTATTTGAAAGAGCTGGTGTTGCGTTCTCACATGTCTTAGGTGACAAGTTACCACGCTCAGCAAGCGCTGCTCATCCAGAGGCGGCAGATAGAAAATGGGAGGCTATGGGATTATCGCTAGTCTTACATCCTAAAAATCCATACGCACCCACAGTACATATGAATGTAAGATTTTTTATTGCAAAAAAAGAAAATCTTGAGGATATATGGTGGTTTGGGGGTGGCATGGATTTAACTCCTTATTATGGCTTCGACGAAGATGCAATTCATTTTCACAAAACACTCAAAACTATTCTTGATCCATATGATAAAAAACTATATTTGGAATTTAAAAAGAACTGTGATGAATACTTTTATCTAAAACATCGCAACGAGCCTAGAGGGATTGGCGGTATTTTTTATGATGATTTTAATCGCTTAGGTTTTGATAAGTCTTTTAATTTGAACAAAGCAGTGGGTGATATTTTTTTAAACGCATACCTACCTATTCTTCAAAGAAGAAAGGATATTAATTATGCAGAGAAAGAAAGGGACTTCCAGCTTTATCGACGTGGTCGTTATGTAGAATTTAACTTAATATTTGATCGTGGGACTCTATTTGGCTTGCAATCTAATGGTAGAACTGAATCAATTTTGATGTCGATGCCACCAATGGCTCAATGGAAATATGATTGGAAACCAGAACCGGGTAGTAAAGAAGAAAAGCTATATACATACTTTTTAACGAATAAAAATTGGCTGGATCATGAATAATCTATTTACAAAAATTTTTAGAAAAAAAAATATTAACCATAAGCATCCAGCACATTTAAAAAAATGTCTAAGTGCGCTAGATCTTACATTGCTCGGAATAGGCTGCATCATTGGTACAGGTATATTTGTTTTAACTGGTATTGCTGCTGCAAACCAAGCGGGCCCCGCGGTTATTTTATCTTTTATAGTGTCAGGCTTTGCTTGTGCTTTTGCAGCATTAGCTTATGCAGAACTTTCATCATCGATTGGCGGCTGTGGAAGTGCATATGGTTATAGTTATGTTGCCTTTGGTGAATTCTTTGCATGGATTATTGGCTGGATTCTACTCATGGAATACGGAATGTCTATTGCTGCAGTCGCGAATGGCTGGTCCGGCTATTTCAATAATGCCCTTACCGCTATGGGTCTGGGCCTTCCCGAAGCACTATCAAAAGCACCTTCATTAGGAGGTATAGTGAACCTTCCAGCAATGGTCATTATATTAATCATCATGTCCTTACTTATTATTGGCGCAAAGCAAAGTGCTAAATTCAATGCTGTGATGGTTTTTGTTAAACTTCTAACTATCACATTATTTATTTCAGTTGCTATTTTCAATGTAAACCCAGCTAACTGGCATCCCTTTATGCCTTACGGATGGTTTTCGACATTACCTGATGGAAAAACTGTTGGCGTTCTCGCGGGCGCTTCATTAGTTTTTTTTGCATACGTTGGTTTTGATGCAGTTTCAACTGCCGCTGAAGAAGCAATAAATCCTCAAAGAGATCTGCCTAAAGGCATCATTGGTTCACTTGCTTTTTGTACTGTGATATACATCATCGTTTCATTATTGCTTACAGGCGTTGTTCCATACCAGGAACTTAATGTACCTTCTCCTGTTGCTTATGCACTTCAAAAAATAGGCTTTCAATGGGCTTCTGCGGTTGTCGCTACTGGTGTTATTGCCGGACTCACAACTGTAATGCTTGTACTTTATTACGCCTTAACAAGAATTATTTTTGCAATGAGCAGAGATGGATTGCTTCCTCATACTTTATGTGAGGTGAACAAAAATACCAACACCCCCGTGAAAGTTATTATTTTTTGCGGGTTGATCATCTCATTAATTGCTGGCTTTATACCACTGGGCACTTTAGCTGAGATTGTTAATATTGGAACATTAGCTGCTTTTGTGATTGTTTCACTGGGTGTCATTTTTATAAGAAAACTTCATAAAAATAATAAAGCAACTTTTAAGAATAAATGGCATCCTCTTATTCCACTCTTAGGAATCTTTTCATGTGGGGCTTTAATGTTTTTCTTACCGGTTGAAACTTGGAGAAGATTTTTGACTTGGGTGTTAATTGGAGTTGTTTTTTACTTTACTTATTCAATAAAACATAGCCGCCTAAATAAAAAACCGGCCTAAGCCGGTTTTTTATTTAGGTTTAAAATTTCATTAAAGCGATAAAACCCATTGTACGATTGTTTTAATATCTTCATCTTTAACTTGCGGGTGAGGCGGCATTGGAACTGGGCCCCAAACACCACTACCACCTGCTTTGACCTTAGCTGCCAATCTCGCTTCAGCACCTTTATCACTCTTGTACTTAGCTGCCACTTCTTTATAAGATGGTCCAAGCACTTTTTTTTCAACACTATGACAAGCTAAACATCCGCTTTTTTGAGCTAATGCTTCAGCAGCTTTAGCATCTAAAGCTTGAGCTTGGTTCCCTGCAAGTGCGCCAACCATTGCAATACCTAAAATTACTGATTTCATATTATTCCGCCCTTGAATTGTTTTTGCGATTATCATGATACTCCTAATTTTATTTAAATTAAAAGCAATTTAAATAAAATTAAACTCTTAATATTCTTGAACTAAATACTCAGCTATTAGGTTATGGGACTGATTCGGATAGACCATAACGCTGTTTTCAAGTGCATTAACACTTTCTACGCAGATCATTTTTCTCCACTCATTTTCAGTGCCCATATCAGCCATGGTTTTAACTTTTTTATCCCACGGTGTCCAAATAACCGTTGACTCACTGTTTTGTTTTTGAACAGTAATTTTTCGATTAAATCCTTCATCATGAATCACACATGTCTCTTTTGTATTTAAATAAACTCTATCAAATTCAGCATCAAATTTAATTTGGTCTTCTTGAGTGAATTTTTTATATCCCCTGGCTTTGTCTGAATAGATTTTATTTTCTAATCCGGCCACTTCAATATTTTCAATATCACTTATCTCAAAATAAGTGTGATATCCCTCACCAATTAAGAAAGGTTGTTCAGATAAATTCGTTGTTTTAAGATCAAGGTGGATTGAACTACCAATCGTAATAGAAAATTCTAAATTAAACTGATATGAAAGTTGTCTATTCACTTCGGGCGTAGGAAGCATAACAAATATCACTTTAGTAGCACCGCCTTCTAAATCAACAATCTCATTAATCCGCCATGGAATAACTCTAGCGAATCCATGTGGACAAAAGCTTCCGTCTGTAGGGTGAGCGCCAAACCAAGGCCAACAAATAGGTACGCCGCCTCGAATAGATCTTCCATGCATATATCTCGCATTGCTTGAAAGCCAGAGTACTTCATTTTTTATATCATGTGGTTTCCATTGCATAATGTGAGCGCCTTGAAGCGCAATCTTTGCTGAAGCAAGCTCATTATCAATCGTAATAAATTTTAAACCAGTTTCATTTTGTGTAATCTTGTAACTTTCAGCAGCCGTTATATTTTTTTCACTTATCATTTTAAAAATTAAATTTCCTCTAACTTTGAAATATCACGAATAGCACCTTTATCAGCGCTTGTAGTCATTAATGCATAAGCTCTTAATGCTTGAGAAACTTTTCTTATTCTTGGTTTAGGTTTCCAAGCGCTCTTACCCTTAGCATTCATCTTACTTTTTCTTTCAAGAAGGGTTGCATCGTCAATCATTAAATTAATTGTTCGGTTAGGAATATCAATTTCAATCTGATCATTCTCTTCAATTAATGCGATCTCTCCTTGCTCAGCAGCCTCAGGTGATACATGTCCAATGCTTAGCCCTGATGTTCCTCCAGAAAATCTTCCATCAGTTAAAAGTGCACAAACTTTACCAAGGTCTTTTGATTTTAAATAAGTGGTTGGATAAAGCATTTCTTGCATACCAGGCCCGCCTCTTGGTCCTTCATACGAGATGACAACTACATCGCCTGCAATAATCTTGTCATCTAAAATAGCCGTAACTGCCTCATCTTGTGATTCAAAAATACGCGCTCGACCTTTGAATTTCAAAATACTCTCATCAACACCTGCCGTTTTAACAATGCAGCCATTACGTGCAATATTTCCAAAAAGCACTGCAAGTCCACCATCTTGGCTATAGGCATTTTCTTTATTTCGAATACATCCAGAAGTTCTATCGTCGTCTAAAGTCGGATAGAGCATACTCTGACTGAAAGCAATCGTAGTGGGTATGCCTCCTGGTGCAGCGCGATAGAAGTTTTTTACTTCCTCATTTTTAGTTGTCACAATATCCCAATGATCTATTGCTTCACCTAAAGTTTTGGAGTGCACAGTAGGGACATCTCTATGAATTAAAGTCGCGCGATCAAGCTCTGCCAAGATACCCATTACACCTCCCGCTCTATGAACATCTTCCATGTGGAACTTGGCTGAAGCAGGCGCTACTTTTGCCAAACAGGGTACTTTTCTTGAGATACGATCTATATCATTCATAGTGAAATTCACCTTGGCTTCATTAGCTGCAGCAAGTAAATGGAGAACCGTATTCGTTGAGCCTCCCATAGAGACATCTAAGGTCATTGCATTTTCGAAAGCTTTAAAATTCGCAACATTCCTAGGCAATATACTTTCATCATCTTTTTCGTAATATTGTTTAGCTAGATTGACAATAAGTTTTCCGGCATCTTGGAATAACTTTTTTCTGGCCGCATGCGTAGCTAAAGTACTACCATTGCCAGGTAAACTTAATCCTAGCGCTTCTGTAAGACAATTCATTGAATTTGCTGTAAACATTCCAGAACATGAACCACATGTTGGACACGCTGATCGTTCAATTTCATCGAGTTCTTTATCAGAGACTCTCGTGTCAGCACCTGCAGCCATTGCATCTACTAAATCTAATTTCTTTATTTGATTATCCCAACTAACCTTGCCGGCTTCCATAGGGCCGCCTGAAACAAAGACTACGGGAATATTAATTCTGAGGGCTGCCATAAGCATACCGGGAGTTATCTTATCGCAATTAGATATACAAACAACGGCATCTGCACAGTGAGCATTGACCATGTATTCAACACTATCCGCAATTAGATCTCGGCTTGGCAGACTGTATAGCATGCCGTCATGTCCCATAGCTATACCGTCATCTACTGCGATGGTATTAAATTCTTTTGCGACACCACCATGTTTTTCAATTTCTCTTGCTACAAGCTGCCCTATATCTTTTAAATGAACATGTCCTGGAACGAACTGTGTAAATGAATTACAAACTGCAATAATTGGCTTTGTAAAATCCTCGTCCTTCATGCCTGTGGCTCGCCAAAGTGCTCGGGCACCAGCTTGGTTTCTGCCATGGGTTGTCGTTTTAGAGCGATATGCGGGCATAATGACCTCTTAAAATTACCATCAATTTAAACAATTATTTTAACTTATAATGACAACAAACTTATGCTTATTCATCCCCAAATAGACCCTGTAGCAGTTAATCTTGGACCATTTCAAATTCATTGGTACGGAATCATGTATCTTTTGGCCTTTGTGGGCTTTCTTCAGTTAGGTAAAGTTCAAATCAGAACGCGTCCATGGCTATCCTGGAATGAAAAGATGCTGGATGATGCTTTTGTTTATGGTGCTATCGGCGTTATTGCAGGTGGGCGATTAGGTTATATCTTATTTTATCAACTGCAATATTATGTTCAGGAGCCAGCCGAGATCATTGCTTTATGGAAGGGCGGCATGTCATTCCACGGCGGTTTTTTAGGCGTAATTATTGCCATGGTGCTTTTGGCTAAAAAATATAAAATATCTTTATTTTCTATTTTAGATTTCATTGCACCCTTAGTTCCTCTAGGGCTTGCTTTTGGTCGTATTGGAAATTTTATTAATGCGGAGTTATGGGGAAGGCCTACCCAATTTTTCTTAGGTATGATCTTCCCTAATGTGGATAATCTATCACGGCACCCTTCACAACTTTACGAAAGCCTCTTTGAGGGGTTTGTTCTTTTTATAGCGCTTTGGTTATACTCAAAGCAAAAAAGAAAAACGGGCCAGATATCTGCTGTATTTTTAATGCTATATGGAACGTTTAGATTTTTAATTGAATTTACAAGACAGCCTGATCAGTTCTTAGGGCTGCTATTCCTTGATCTTTCAATGGGCCAATGGCTATCTATTCCGATGCTCATCGCTGGTATTTATCTCTTTAGGAAAAGCTAACAACAGCGCTTTATACCACTCCATTTTTTATCAAGTGTGGCTTGATAAAATTTTTGCTTACTCATGAGTTTATGTTTTTTTGAACATTGTTTATGGTTCTTCAAATATATATCGTAGAGATCATCTCCTGATAATCGACGCAAAAATTCATATATTGATTTAATAGCTATTAACATGGCTTATTAATTCTTTTTAAAAAATGAAATTCTTAACATATCAATGACCACTGTCCACAAAATAATAAGCAAGAATAGAGTAATAAAGGCATCTAATTTTTGGTTAAAAATTAATTGATGAGTAATGGAAATTTTACTATCTTCTATGAGTCCTGTATTTATTTTATCTGTCAGATCTCTCGCTGCTGCTAGAAATCCAACTCTAATATCATGGCTAAATATTTTCTGATAAGCAGCGGTAGTAGTCACAATAATTAACCAAATTAAAGGTAGCCCAGTCACCCAAGCATATTTTAATTTGTTTGATTTAATAAGAATGCCAGTACCCACAGATAATGCAATCGCTGCCAACATTTGATTCGCAATACCAAATAAAGGCCATAGAATATTTACGCCACCATTAGGATCTATCACGCCGATGTATAAAAAATATCCCCAACAGCTTACAACGATTGCACTACTTAAAATAATAGATGGCATCCATGAAGTTTGACCAAACTTCGGATAAATGTTGCCAATCATATCCTGTAACATAAATCTTCCAACACGAGTTCCTGCATCCAATGTGGTGAGAATAAATATTGCCTCAAACATGATGGCAAAGTGATACCACATCGCTAATAAATTTGTACCAAATGCCTTGCCAAATATATTCGCCATACCTACTGCCAGTGAAGGGGCTCCACCTGTTCTTGCAAAAAGTGACGTTTCGCCCATATTTTTTGCAAGTAATTCCATTTCCTCAACCGTCACTTTAAATCCCCATGCATTTATTTTTTGAATAGCATCGACAGCTTCTGATCCAACAACCCCAACAGGGCTATTGATTGCAAAAAAGATGCCTGGCTCCAATACTGTTGCGGCTATTAAGGCCATAATAGCTACGAAGGATTCTAAGAGCATCGCACCATATCCAATCATTGGAATATACTTTTCATTGTCTAATAATTTAGGTGTTGTACCAGAAGCTATTAAAGAGTGAAATCCAGAAATTGACCCACACGCAATGGTAATAAAAACAAAAGGAAATACACTGCCGCCAAAAATAGGGCCCGTTCCATCTGTAAACTGAGTCAGTGCTGGCATTTTAATTTCTGGTTGCAAGGTTATAATTGCAATCGCTAAAACAATCACTGTACCTAATTTTACAAATGTCGAGAGATAGTCTCTTGGCGCTAACAAAAGCCAAACTGGAAGAACTGCTGCTGCAAAGCCATAAAAAATAATAGCCCACGCCAACGTCAAACTATCATGATCAAAATAAGTCCTTAGCGTCTGGGAATGATCAATCAAGCCCCCAGCAAACACGGCCAAAAGTAATAATCCAAATCCAATTAATGACGCCTCAAGGACTCTTCCTGCTCTAATGGATCTTAAATAAATACCAATAAAAATTGCTATGGGAATTGTTGCGGCAACCGTTGATGTTGCCCATGGACTATGCTTCATGGCATTCACAACCACCAACCCCAAAACAGCAATCAAAATGACCATGATTAAAAATGTACCAATTAATGAAGCGGTTCCACCAATCACGCCAATCTCATCCCTTGCCATTTGTCCTAGGCTTTTTCCGTTGCGCCTCATCGAAAAAAATAATGTGGTCATATCTTGAACAGCGCCTCCTAATACAGCGCCTATTAAGATCCATAACATGCCAGGAAGATAACCAAACTGGGCTGCTAACGTAGGGCCAACCAAAGGGCCTGGCCCAGCAATCGCAGCAAAATGGTGACCAAATACAATCCATTTATCCGTAGGAATAAAATCTTTATCATTTCTGAGTCTTAGAGCTGGTGTTTTTTTATGCTCGTCAATGACTAGAACCTTTGCTGCAATCCAGCTTGCATAAAATCTATAAGCAATCATGAATATACATACAGCAGCCGTAATAAACCAAACAGCGTTGATACTCTCATTACGACTCAGTGCAATTGTCGAAAATGCAAGAGCCCCTAATAAAGCCACTAGAATCCAAACTATATTTTTAAAATATTTTTTAATCACGGCATATCCAATCTGATGTCTAAATTAATTTATTGCCTTATATATCTTTGATATACTTGTGTCCCATTTACCCCATTAATTATATGCAATTAATAAAAATTAAAATAACTAAATTCATCGCGACTGCGTAAATCTTATCTTGGTATCTCATAAAATAATTCTCGGCGTTACTGGAGGCATAGCTGCATACAAAGCAGCTGAATTAACTCGCCTTCTAGTTAAAAACGATTTTGATGTTCAAATTGTGATGACCGAATCTGCGAGTCGTTTTATAACACCCCTTACATTTCAGGCCCTATCAGGCAAAGAAGTTTTAACAAGTTTATGGAAAAGCAATGCTAACAATGGGATGTCGCACATTGAATTATCAAGGGATTACGATCTTATTGTTATTGCGCCTGCCAGTGCTAACTTCTTGGCAAAATTAACTCATGGCTTTGCTGATGATCTTTTATCGTCCTTGTGCTTAGCAAGAGTTTGTCCAATTGCGGTCGCTCCTGCCATGAATGTTCACATGTGGGCCAATGAAGCTACTCAACGAAATGTTTCACAATTAAAAAAAGATGGCGTGTTATTTTTTGGCCCTGATTCAGGAGAACAGGCTTGTGGTGACATAGGACTTGGAAGAATGATGAATACAGAAGAACTATTCAGATCAATTCAAAATCATCTCATGCCTAAAATCCTTAAAAACAAAAAGATATTAATAACCTCTGGCGGTACAATTGAAATGATAGATGACGTGAGAGCCATTACAAATCTTAGTTCGGGCAATATGGGTTCTGCTATCGCTAATACTGCAGAATCTATGGGTGCATCAGTCACTTTAATTACGTCAGGCTATCAAGATTTTTCAGGAAATATAAATATCATTGATGCAAGGGATGCGCATTCGATGCATGAAGCTGTCCTTCAACATATCAATGATCAAGATATTTTTATTAGTGTTGCAGCTATCTCTGATTACACGCCTAAAGAAAAATTTAATGGTAAATTAAAAAAAGACAGTTTAGATATGACGCTTCAACTCAAACCTACGGTAGATATTCTTAAAGAAGTGGGGCTATCTAAAAATAAAATCTTTAAAGTAGGCTTTGCTGCGGAAAGTGAAAATCTCATTGAAAATGCACAAAAAAAACTAAAGACGAAAAATTTAGATTTAATTGTGGCAAACTTAATTCATGAGTCTATGGGTTTACAAGATACTAAAGTTTCAATAATTGGCAAAAACGATGTTATTGATTTACCAAAATCAAATAAGATAGTTGCAGCAAAAGCTATTTTAAAAGAAATAGCTCGTCGCATAAATTCGGACAAATAACATGAGCCTAATAATTGATTTTAAAATTTTGGATAAACGTATCGAGGAAATGCTGCCTAATTACGGATCGCCGGGGTCAGCAGGGCTTGATTTAAGAGCATGTACTGAGCACGTACAAACGATTAATGCCGGTGAAACCTTTCTTATACCCACTGGTATTTCTATCTTTATTAAGAATCCTGCTTATGCAGCCCTCATCCTTCCTAGGTCGGGCTTAGGGCATAAGCATGGTATTGTTTTAGGCAATTTGGTAGGCCTAATAGATTCAGATTACCAAGGTCAATTGCTAGTTTCTTGCTGGAATCGAGGTGAGAACGCTTTCCTGCTCAATCCTATGGAGCGTATCGCACAACTGATCATCGTACCCGTTATCCAGGCTAAATTTAATCTTGTAGCCGAATTTCCTGAGACAGAACGAGGTGAAGGTGGCTTTGGAAGTACAGGTAAAAACTAACGAATTCACTTGAAAAGACAGTGGGTTATGTGGTTTAATAGCTCTCTTTTTCGAAATTATTGTAACAAATAAAGGATTTAAATTATGGCTCGCGTATGTCAATTAACCGGCAAAAAACCAATGTCTGGAAACAACGTATCTCACGCCAATAACAAGACCAAAAGACGCTT
>CANMPB010000004.1 GCA_947499625.1 Methylophilaceae bacterium | reverse complement strand
CGCTTGAAACAGTATTAGAAATAAAACAAGAAGGCTTTAATGCGGTACCTCATATTTCAGGTATTTCATCGACAAAAGCAGAAATTAAAACTTTACTCGATCTCTATCAGCAACATAATATTAAGCATCTTGTAGTCTTGAGAGGTGATGTACCACATGGTGCAGTGTCTAGAGGAGAGTTTAAACATGCTAATGAATTAGTAAGTTTTATTCGACAAGAAACCAATGATTATTTTCATATTGAAGTGGGGGCCTACCCTGAATATCATCCTGAAGCAGTCTCATCACAAATGGACATTCAAAACTTTAAAAATAAAGTGGATGCGGGGGCTAACTCGGCTATCACGCAATTCTTTTTCAATGCTGACGCATATTTTAGATTTATGGATGAATGCTTGATTGCAGATATCAATATCCCAATTGTGCCAGGGGTTATGCCAATATACAATATTAAGCAATTGGCTCGCTTCGCGTCTAATTGCGGTGCAGAAATTCCTCGCTGGCTAAGAATTAAATTAGAGAGCTACGGGGACGACTTACCCTCATTAAGATCATATGGCGTAGATGTGATATCTGAACTTTGTGAAACGTTGATTGAATGGGACGTGCCGAGCTTACATTTTTACACTTTAAATCAAGCAGGCATTATTACCCGCATCATTCAAAATATAGAAAGTACTTAGTGTAAAACTAAGTTGTGATCTTTATAGATTGCATCTTCTATAAATAAAAAGTCTTTTTCGCGACCTTCATTCCAAAGCGCCATCATGACAATCCAGCGCATTTCCTCAATATTAATATGTTCTTGTTTGAGTGCCATAGAGCGATCGAGGATAATTTCTCGTTCATTTGCGTCAAGCACCTTGGCTTGCTCCAAGAATAATACAAATCCTAAGCTTTCAGCAGTTATCTTTTTTTGTTCATTTTCTGAGTACACACGATAACCCAAGGAAGAGCAGGCATTATTTTTTACAGGCATAGCATTTGTCATCGCTTTTAGCTGATTAAACCAAGTAAAGGCATTTTCAATATCTTGATTATCAAATCCAGCAGCTTCGAGCTCTGCAGTAATACTTTTAAAATCAGGTAAATTTTGCGTGCTCAGATAATTTTCAAACATATAGATAAGCAGTTCTAGCATAAAGATTCCTTTACGATAGTGAATGAAAAGTGACTTAGAAGTAAGTGAAGACTAAATGAATTTGAGTAAGGTAATTGAGCTATTAGCAAAGTATAATATTCTTAATGTGTCTAATAAATTTAAGGCTTTTAGACCTTGTACATAAGTTATCAGCAATAAATAAAATAATCAACATTTATGGCAATTTTAAATATATTAAATTATCCTGATCCAAAACTGCACACTGTTGCAAAACCCATCGAGGTTGTGGATAACTCCATTAGGAAGCTGATCGACGATATGGCGGAAACGATGTATTCTGCTCCTGGTATAGGATTGGCCGCAACTCAAGTTGATCGCCATCTTCAATTAATTTTGGTAGATATTTCTGAAACAAAAGATAATTTAAAGGTTTTTATTAATCCAAAAATTATTGAATCATCAGGGCAGCAAGTATATGAAGAGGGCTGTTTGTCAGTACCCGATGTATTTGAATCAGTGAAGCGTGCCGAACGCATTAAAGTACAAGCGCTTGATCGAGAGGGAAAATCTTTTGAGCTTGAAGCAGAGGGTTTATTGGCTGTTTGTATTCAGCATGAAATGGATCATCTTCTAGGCAAAGTATTTGTAGAGTATTTGTCATCACTAAAGCGTAATCGCATCAAAATAAAAATGAAAAAACGCGCCAAAGAGCATTTGGTTGATGTTTAATTCAGCGACATCTATATCGTGAATTCCTTAAAAATTATTTTTGCCGGCACACCTGACTTCGCCGTGCCAGCTTTGCAGGCTCTTTATGATAAAGACTATAAGGTGGTTGGTGTTTTAACTCAGCCAGATAGGCCATCAGGTCGAGGTTTGAAGTTTCACCCGAGCCCCGTGAAGCTTAAGGCGAATGAATTAAGTATTCCTGTTTATCAGCTTTCAGAATTAAAAAGCAAACAATCGTATGAGGCTTTAGCGGCGATTGATTTCAATGTGATGATCGTGGCAGCTTATGGACTTATTATTCCCCAAGCTATTCTAGACCTGCCTTCTCTGGGTTGTTTTAATATACATGCGTCACTATTGCCAAGATGGCGAGGGGCCGCACCAATTCATCGCGCTATTTTGATGGGGGATGCGACAACTGGAGTCACTATTATGCACGTAGTGCAAAAATTGGACGCGGGCGACATGGTTAAAAAAGCTGAAATTCAAATTAGCGAAAAGGATACAACCGAACAACTAACAAAAACACTTTCAATATTAGGCGCTCATTTAATGACAGAAGTCATGGATGAATTAGTTAAGAAAGGCGAGCTTCAGTCTTCGCCTCAAAATGAAGCGAATGTAACTTATGCTGAAAAAGTAACTAAAGAAGAGTCAAAAATTAATTGGCACGATCCCGCATTAGTAATTGCAAGAAAAATAAGAGCATTTAATTCATTTCCAGTCGCACAAACAGAATATCGTGAAGCTGTTTGTAAAATTTGGCACGCTGAAGTTACTATAGATGCTGATGAAGAAGCCAGTATAGGCCAAATTATCAAGCTCGATGAATTTATTCATGTGAAATGCGGTGAAGGTGTCTTATTAATTAAAGAGCTTCAAATGCCTGGAGGCAAAAGGCTTAAAGCCAAAGAATTTATTCTAGGTCATCGACCTATATTGGGAGACGTCTTCAAGTCGTAACTATTTTGCATCACTCTCAACTTATTGCAGCGGATTGTGTGTCTGAAGTTATAAAAGGACATAATTTAAATCAAGTTTTTGAAAGACGATTAGACCATCATCCACACGTTACACCGCAACAAAAATCGGTCGCGATTTTTTTGGCATATGGTGCTATTCGCTTTTTAGGTGAAAATCAATTTTTTATTCAGAAACTCATTAATAAAAAAATAACAAATAAAAAAATCGAAGCTTTGCTTTGCGTCGCTTTATTTCAATTGAATCATGACCAATCCACTGATTTTACAGTGGTAAATGAAGCTGTAGAAGCGGCTAAATATATTAATAAATCTTGGGCAGGTTCTTTTGTAAATGGAGTATTGAGAAACTTTATTCGACAGAAAGAAAAATTACAAACAGAATTAAAAAATAACGAAGAGGCTCTTTATTCATATCCATTATGGTGGATTAAGCTTATTAAAGAAAATTATAATAAGGAATGGGAGAATATATTATTGAATGGAAATAAACATCCACCATTGACATTAAGAATTAATGAAAGAAAAACTAATCTTAAGCAGTATGAAGAAAAACTTAAATCCGAAGCAGTTTCTTATCGAGTTTTGGGAGATATTGCATTGGAGTTGACGCAACCTACGGCCGTCGAAAAAATACCTGGATTTATGGATGGTGAAGTTTCAGTCCAAGACTTCGGTGCGCAGCTTGCCGCAAAACTTTTAGATTTGCAAGACGGCCAGATTTGTCTTGATGCGTGCAGTGCGCCTGGAGGGAAAACTGGCCATATGCTAGAAATTGCCGATATTGAATTAGTTTCTATTGACTACCAAAAAGATCGCCTATACAAAGTAAAGGAAAACTTAGAGAGATTGCATCTCAACGCGCATTTGAAATGTGCAGATTTAACGGCGGTAAAAACATGGTGGAATGAAAAATTATTTGATCGTATTCTGCTAGATGCACCATGTTCAGCTTCGGGTGTTGTAAGGCGACATGTAGACATTAAATGGTTAAGAAGACCTCGCGATATTGAAATGTTTGCTAAACAGCAAGAAACTATGCTTGAAGCTATGTGGCAGCTATTAAAAAAGGGTGGTAAATTACTTTACGCGACATGCTCTATTTTTCATGGCGAGAATCAGAAGGTTATTGATCGTTTTATTAAAGAACATGCGGACGCAAAAGAAGTAAAATGGGCCGTCGATTCAGAATATAGCAAATATGAAAATCAATTAATACCAAGCGAAAATCATGACGGATTCTTTTATGCGTTGCTTGAAAAAAATTAAACTAAGCATCTTTTTGAGCTTTTGGATGATCTTGTTTTTTTCTTCATCTACTATCGCAGCCGACAATAGCTTGACTATCAAAAATACTGAAATAAATAGTCAATTTGAAGCATATTTTTTAAATGCTGATTTTGATTTATCTTTTAATGATGATTTAGATGAAGCAATCAGAAAAGGTATTCCTGTTAATTTTATTATTGAATTTGAGCTCAAAAAACCTAGAAAATATTGGTTTGATGAGGAAGTTGCTAAAAAAACAAAAGAAATTCTACTAACTTACCACGCGCTATCAAAACAATTTATTCTCAGCGAGTCTGAAAATCATCTTATTGCTTTCGATAATTTAACTCAGGCAAAAAATGAACTTAAAAGAATAAAAAATTGGCGTATTTTTGATAAATCACAAATTGATGATACTGATAAGTACTCGGCTTATCTTCAAGTTAAATTAGATCAGACTAAATTACCAAAACAGCTCCAAGCAGATATAACAAGCAATCAAGAATGGCAATTAGCTTCTAAACAATTTCAATGGACGTTCGTAAACAAAAAATGAGATATCTTATTGCCATCGCTGCTTTCGTTGGTGCGTTACTTTTATATCTTTTGTCAAAAGCAAGTTCAAGTTCTGAATTTATTTCAGGCAGCTCTTACACAATCGTTCTTATATTAAGTAGTTTTTTTATTTTAAGTTTGATTGCAATTATTGCAAATCAGGTGAAGAAATTATTTGGAAATATTAAAAAAGATGTGATGGGTAGTCGATTATCCATGCGTCTTGTTATTTCCTTTACGCTTATGGCAGTGATACCAGGTTTAATTGTATATTTAGTATCTGTTAATTTCTTAACGCGCTCAATTGAGTCATGGTTTAACGTCAAAGTTGAATCAGCTTTAGATGGTGGCTTAAAACTAGGCCAAAAAGCATTAGACATCATGTTGACCGACCTAGAATTGAAGGCAGAGCGGATGGCATTTACACTCTCGTCAATGCCTGCAACATCACAATATGCTGCACTTAGTGACCTTCGAGAAAAAACAGGTGTTCAAGATGCCACAATCATATCTGACCAAGGAAAAATTATTGCTGTATCAAGTAGTGATGCAGAATCATTTTTACCTGCATTACCGACTTTAGTACAATTGAAGCAAGCAGAAAATAATATCTACGGAAAAATTGAGCCGATAACAAATAAAGGTCTTTATTTGAGAGTTTTAGCACCGATTAATGGATCTTCACTCTCGAATGAAAGATTAATTTTACAAATCTTACAACCGGTCCCAGATTCACTGTCGAGAATCGCTGAGTCGGTGCAAGATGTATTTCAAGACTATCAAAAACTTTCTTATAGTCGAGATTCGTTGAAGGTAATTTTTTCAATTACCCTAACGCTTGTACTTATGCTTGCAATATTAACTGCTGTCGCCATAGGATTTTTGCTTAGTAGAAAACTATCAGAGCCACTTGCACTCCTTGCTGAAGGGACTAAAAAGATTGCAAAAGGAAATTTTAAGACCATACTTCCTGAAACAGGCAAGGATGAGTTAGGCATTCTCGTGAGATCTTTTAATAGTATGACTAGACAGTTAGACCAAGCTACTCAAGCATCGGAAAAAAATCAGATAAGACTCGAATCTGCTAGATCATATCTTGAAACAGTATTAGCTCATTTGTCTTCAGGCGTGATCGTTATTAATGATGCAATGGAAATTAAATCATTTAATATTGCCGCCTCTAAAATTTTGCAGGTTGATTTGACAAAAAATAAAGATCAATTGTTAACTTCAATTTCAAATAAGAATAAATTATTAAAAGATTTCGTTTTAGGTATTCAAGAAGAAATTAAGATGTCGAGCCACAAGAAAAAACCAGAAATCATAAAGCAATTTGAAATTAAATATGAAAAAAAGAATCAAGTACTTTTGCTTCAAATTACACCGCTAAAGCAAAATAATCTTAGTAACTATGTCTTAATGATAGATGATATTACTTTGATAATTCAGGCTCAAAGGGATGCAGCTTGGTCTGAAGTTGCAAGGAGACTTGCGCATGAAATTAAAAATCCACTGACACCGATTCAACTTTCAGCAGAAAGAATTAAACATAAATTAGGGTCTAAATTAAATAAAGATGATACAGATATCCTAGATAAGGCTGTATCAACTATTGTTAATCAAGTTGATGCAATGAAAACGATGGTGAATGAGTTTAGTGAATATGCGCGCGCACCTAAATTAAATTTGGAGTTAACAAACATAAACGAAACTATTAAAGAAATTTCTCATTTATTTGAAAATTCAGGAATTAAAATAACAATGAAGTTACTAAAAGAGTTACCTGAAGTAAAAGTAGATGTAAATATGATAAGACAGGTACTTATCAATCTTATTCAAAATGCACAAGACGCTATGATAAGCAATTCAAAAAAACCGAGTATTAAAATTAATACGAATAAATATAAAAATTATCTTATCTTATCTATTGAGGATAATGGCCCAGGGTTTTCAGCTGATATACTGAAAAAAGCATTTGAGCCATATGTCACAACAAAGTCGCATGGCACAGGTCTTGGTTTGGCCATTGTGAAAAAAATAATAGAAGAGCATGAAGGCATCATTGCTATAGAAAATTTAAAAAACGGCGGAGCCCACATCAATATTCAACTGCCAATATCTAAAAGTAAATAATTATGAGTGTAAAAAAAATACTAGTCGTTGACGATGAGTTGGGCATAAGAGAGTTGCTCAGAGATATTCTTACTGATGAGGGCTTTGAAATTTTTGTGGCTGAGAATGCTACAGAAGCTCGTGAGCTTAAAAAAAATAAAATGCCTGATTTAATCCTATTAGATATATGGATGCCTGATTGTGATGGGATCACTCTTCTTAAAGAGTGGGTGAATGAAAAAATTCTGACCAGTCCAGTTGTAATGATGTCAGGGCATGGCACAATTGATACAGCTTTGGAAGCAACTAAAATCGGTGCTTTTGATTTCCTCGAAAAGCCTATTACACTTCAGAAGCTTTTAAAGACAGTAAATGAAGCCCTAAAGCATGCAAATAATTTACCAAAAATAGAAATTAATTTACTGAACATTGGCAAGAGCGATGTCATAAAAGACCTTAAGAAACGACTTGATAAATTCACTTCCTTAAAAACGCCGCTCCTTCTTGTGGGCCCGCAGGGAGGTTGTGCCAAAATTTGCGCACAATACTTACATCCAAAAAATCAACCTTGGATTGATGTAAAAGACTTTGAAGTTGTTTCTAATGCCCCAGCTGATCTTCTCGACCAACATAGAGGAGGATCCATTTTTTTAAATGAAATTTCTCATTTAACTAAATCTCAACAAAAAGGCTTAAATTTACTTATTAGCAAAGCGGCTAATTATGATGTAAGAATTGTCTGTGCTACTTCAAAATCGCTTACCCAGGAGAATGGTGTTGATTTTGATGAGCGTATTTTGAATGAACTTTTGCCTGGGTCATTATTGCTTCCTTCAATTAATGAGCATAAAGAAGATATTCCAGAGTTAGCTTCATCCATTTTGACAATGCATCTCACAAAATCCGATAAATCAGATTATAAAGTTTTCGATGTAGCTGCCTTAAATTTGATGCGTGCCATGAATTGGTTAGGTGATATAGAGGAGCTAGAAAACTTTGTATTTAATTTAATGCAAACTAGCTTGCTTGAAAAAATTACTGCAGAAGACGTTAAGCGCGTTTCAAATCAATTTAATTTGTTACATGACAAAAATAAATCTTCAAAGAGAAGTAAAGGCAATAAAGATCAAGGTTTGGACGATATTTTTAATAAACCACTAAGAGTCGCGCGCGATGAGTTTGAAAAAATGTATTTTAAACATCATCTAAATCAAGATGACCAGAGTATAGCAACGCTTTCCGAAGTGTCTGGCGTTGAAAGAACCCACCTTTACAGAAAGTTGAAGCAGCTTGGAATCAAGGTAAAGTAGTTTAAATTTCTACAATAACAGGTGTATGGTCCGAAGGGCGCTCCGACTTTCTTGGCTCCTTGTCAATTGAAGATTTTTTCGTTTTATCTGTTAGATTTTTATTCGTGAGTATGTGATCAATGCGCATGCCAAGATTTCTTCTGAATCCAGCCATGCGGTAATCCCACCAGCTATATTGAATTTCAGCAGGATTAGCGGCTCTAAAATTATCTGACAATCCTAAGTCAATAATTTTTTGAAATGCTTCCCTTTCTTTTGGGCTTACAAGAACATTATCCTTCCAGGCCTCTGGGTCGTGACAATCGATATCCTGAGGAGCAATGTTAAAGTCACCCGCAATAATAATGTCTGGAAAAGATACCATTTCATTTTGAAGCCATAGAGTGAAATGTTTTAACCAATCGAGCTTATAGTGGTATTTATCTGAATCTACAGACTGTCCATTAGGGACATAAATACAAACAATTCTTATTTTTCCATAATCCGTATTTATCGTTGCGGCAACTAATCTCTTTTGCTCATCTTCGAAATCAGGAATATTATTTTGAATATCAAAAAGCTCATATTTACTTATAATCGCAACGCCATTATAAGTTTTTTGTCCATTGTGGATAGCATGATATCCAAGGGCACTTATTGCTTCGTGGGGGAATTTAATGTTTTCTTGTTTCGTTTCTTGAAGTAAAAGAAGATCAGGCTGCGCTTTTTTAATCCAATCTTCAACCTGGCCTAGTCTTACAGTGAGAGAATTCACATTCCATGTTGCGAGCTTCATAATGTTTAAGCCATACCGCTATGTCTTAGCAAGGCATCAACAGAAGGTGCGCGACCACGAAAAGCAACAAAAGATTCCATAGCCGGCCTAGAGCCGCCTTTAGACAAAACCTCATCTTGAAATTTTTGGCCAGCATTACTCGACAAGACACCTTCTTCTTCGAATAAACTGAAAGCATCAGAGGCTAAGACTTCAGCCCATTTGTAACTGTAATAACCTGCTGCATAACCGCCAGCAAAAATATGAGAAAAGCTGTTAGGAAATCTGTTCCAGATTGGAGGTCTTACAACTGCAATTTCGTCCCGAATAGTTTCGAGTAGCTTTAACGGGTTAATTTTATTCTGATCGTTATATTGGGTGTGTAATCTTATATCGAATAAAGAAAACTCAATTTGTCTTAAAGTTTGCATACCTGACTGGAAATTTTTAGCTTCAATCATTTTATTAAACAAATCTTCAGGGAGGGGGCTCTTGTTATCAACGTGCTCAGTCATGTGTTTTACTACATCCCATTCCCAGCAAAAGTTTTCCATAAATTGACTAGGCAATTCAACAGCATCCCATTCAACGCCCTTAATGCCTGAAATGCTATATTCATCGACTTCAGTTAGCATATGATGAAGCCCATGGCCGAACTCATGGAAAAGAGTAATAACGTCATCATGAGAGAATAAAGCCGGTTTATTTTCAGAAGGGGATGAAAAATTACATGTCAGAAAGGCTACTGGATGCGATGATTCGAGAGAGTTTTTATATCGAGATATAGCTTCATCCATCCACGCTCCGCCTCGTTTATGATTCCGCGCATATAAATCAAAATAAAATTGACCAATTAATTCATCATCTTCATTTTTTATGGAATAAAAGCTTACATCTTTATGCCAAATAGGGGCATCTGTTTTAATAATTTTCAATTTAAAAATAGTTTCAACTACTTTAAATAAACCCTTTAAAACGCGATGCTCAGGAAAGTATTGCTTCACTTCATTTTCTGAAAAACTATATTTGGCTTGGCGAAGCTTTTCAGAGACATAAGCGATGTCCCAGGCTTCTAATTTTTCTATAGCTAACGTTTTGGAAAAAGCATTGAGCTCATCCATGTCTTTCAGGGCAAAAGGCTTTGCTTTGTTAGCTAAATCCATGAGGAAACTTACAACTTCCTCATTTGATTTCGCCATTTTAGTCACAAGAGACATTTCCGTAAAATGCTTGAAGCCAAGTAATTTTGCTGATTCGTAACGAAGAGCAAGTATTTCTTCAATAAGTTTTGTATTGTCAAGCTTAGGGGATGCAAGCTCAGATGCACGGGTAGCATAAGCGCGGTAAAGTTTTTCTCGTAAATTTCTATCCTCCGCATATTGCATCACTGGCAAGTAGGATGGAAAGTGTAGCGTAAATTTGTAGCCTTCTTTTTTATCTTCAATAGCTTCACTCTGAGCTTTTCTAATATTTTCTTCAGGAATGCCCTGAAGATCATCAGCGTCGCTCACAAAAATAGAAAATTCATTGGTAGCATCCAAGATGTTTTCTTCGAACTGAGTTGAAAGTTTTGCAAGTTTTTCTTGAATAGCCTTAAATCGTATCTTTTCTGATTCATTAAGTTCTGCACCACCTAATTTAAACTCACGTAGAACATTATCAATAATGCGCTTTTGTGATGACGTAAGTGATTTAAATGTTTCGCCATCTTTAAGGGACTGGTACTTTTTATAAAGTGCTTCATCTTGAGAAAGATTTGTATAAAACTCAGTCAGCTTTGTAAGATTATCGTTATAGGCTTTTCTTAAGTCGTCTGAATTAACGACTGCATTAAGATGCTCAATTTGGCCCCAAGCTCTTGAAATTTTTTCACTAATTATTTCAATAGGCTCTACAAAATTCTCCCATGAAATAGAGACACTCATTTCTTTAAGAGAGTAAATTAAGCTATTCGCTTCTTTGAGAATACTCTCTATAGCTGGAGAAACATGGCTAGACTTAATTTCATTGAAGAGCGGTAGGCTTTCGCGGTATAAGATAGGATTAGTCATCATAATTAAAAGTTAGTTATCTAGCTAGATTGATTAATCTTCTTTAGTAAAGTTTCAATTTTATCAACTTCGTTTAGGTTAAGTAACCTAAGAACAGAAGGTTTTATATTTTTGATCGAGCTATTTAAAACTTGTTGTTTCACACTGAGAATATGTGAGGGGTGCATTGAGAGTTGTTCAACACCCATGCCGATTAATAATTTGGTAAGTTTGGGCTCTCCCGCCATTTCGCCACAAATAGCAATAGATTTTTTATATTTATGTGCAGACTTTATTGTAAGAGCAATCAATTTTAAAACAGCAGGGTGAAGAGGATTGTATAGATGAGACACTGCATCATCTGTGCGGTCGATTGCAAGTGCATATTGAATTAAATCATTTGTACCGATAGATAAAAAATCGAGTTCTTGAGCAAAAATATCTGCACTGATTGCGGCAGCTGGTATTTCAATCATGCCTCCAATAAGAATCTTTTCATTAAACTTTATTTTGTCTTTTCTTAAGCTTGCCTTAGCCCTTTCCAAAAGAAGTTTGGTTTGCCGAAGCTCACTGATACTACTTAGCATAGGGAAAAGAATTTTAATATTTCCAAATTGAGAAGCTCTTAAAATAGCGCGAAGTTGGATCATGAAGATTTTTGGTTCTGACAAACACAGTCGAATGGCTCTTAATCCTAATGCTGGATTAGGGCTTATTTTTTTATTATTTAGAGCTGTTTGTTTGTCAGCACCCGAATCTAAAGTACGAATAGTGACGGGTCTTTTGCCCATCGCTTCAGCAACTCTCTTATAGGCTTGAAATTGCTCTTCTTCATCAGGCATATCTTGTCTATTCATAAATAAGAACTCTGTTCTGAATAGCCCAATTCCAGTAGCGCCCGAAACATTTACTGAGATAATGTCATTCGGAACTTCAATATTTGCAAAGAGGTGAATTAAAGCCCCATCTTTTGTAATCGATTTTTTTGTCTTAATACGCTGAAGCTTTTCTTGTGCATCACTCCATGAATCTTGGAGTGTTTTATAGTAGTTTTGAATTTCTAGAGTTGGATTAACAATCACAACACCTTGAGCACCATCAACGATGATTAAATCGTTATCACGTATTAAAGTCCTAGCATTCTGCAATGCCACAATTGAGGGAATATTTAAACTTCTTGATAAAATAGCAGTATGGGAAGTCACACCACCACCATCTGTGATAAAGGCTGCGTATTTATGATTCTTAAAATGCAGTGCATCTGCTGGCGAAATATCATGTGCGACTAAAATTGTTAATTTTTCTTTATTTTTTACAGCGACTTGGTTTGAGTGGCCTAAAAGTATTTTAATAACTCTTTCAACTACCTGTATAACGTCTTGCTTTCTTTCTCTTAAATATTGATCTTCGATTTGATCAAATTGTTTTACCACGCTATCCATTTGCTTTTTAATTGCCCATTCCGCATTACATTTTTCATGCTCAATAATAGTTTTTGGCAAGAAAGACAATGACTTATCTTTTAGTATCATTAAGTGGGTATCAATAAAAGCACTTAACTCTCCTGGCGAGTCAGAAGGAAGTTGGGATTTTATTTTATTGAGTTCAATTTTGACGGCAGCAATAGCATCTTCAAATCTTTTGATTTCATGAGGAATATCTTTTATCTCAATATCGTATTGCACAACTTCAAGGAGCGCGTTGGAAATTAAATGTGCTTTGCCTATAGCAATTCCATTTGAAACACCGGTGCCGTGAATGCTAAATGGAGTCATATTGCTTTATTCTCCCTCGCCGAAAAAATCATTGATAAGAGCAACGATAGAATTCAAAGCTTCTTTTTCATCAGGACCTTCCGTCGTAATTATGATATTTGTACCTTGGCTAGCCGCAAGCATCATTACACCCATAATACTTTTTGCATTAACTTTTTTATCATTTTTTTCAAGCCATATATCTGATTCAAATTGATTGGCTATCTGCGTTAGTTTTGCAGAGGCTCTTGCGTGCAAACCTAGTTTGTTGATAATTTTAATCGAAAGTGTTAGCACGATTGATTGGATTGAATATGAATGATGCCATCTTGAGCGCCCTCAATCGCTTTGGCTATAAGAGCATCGAAATGCTCATGGCGATAACTAATGCTGCGGATTAGCATAGATAAATTAACGCCTGCAATTGCACTCACTTTTCCTGGCTTAATTATTTTAGTAATAATGTTACAAGGTGTTGCCCCAAATATATCTGTCAAAATTAAAACGCCATCACCCTGATCTAAGAGATTAATTCTTTCAGACATTTGCTCTAACATATGTTCATGTACACAATCATTTTTGATGGAGAGGGATTCTAGAAATACTGGCTTTTCCCCAAGAACATGTATCGCACATTCAATGAGAGATTTTCCGAGTTCGCCGTGCGTGATAAGAAGGATACCGATCATAAGTATTTTAATGGTTAATATCTCTGTGACGAATAATCACTGGAGATTTTGGATTAGAAAAGTTAGTAAATAATTTATTTGCAATATAAACGGAGCGATGTTTGCCACCAGTACATCCAATAGCTATGTTTAGAGAATGTCTTTGGTCTGTTTTGAAAGCACTGAGCCATTCATTTATAAAGTGATTAATGTCTTGATACATCTTATCAACCTCTTTGTAGTTTTCAAAAAAATCTTCCACAGGCTTGTCTATACCGGTTAAGTTTTTTAGATTCGACTCATAGTGTGGGTTAGGAAGGCAGCGCACATCAAATATAAAGTCTGCATCAAGTGGGATGCCAAATTTGTATCCGAATGAACTAAATTGCAAAGCCAGATGATCTTCTTTTAGCTGAATCAATTCACTGAGTGTTTTCTTCAATACATTGACAGACATATTGCTAGTATCAATTTTGTAACCAATTTCAGCTAGAGGTGCGAGCATGGAACGCTCTTTTTCTATAGCTTCATCAAGAGATAGCTTTTCATTTGCTAATGGATGTCTACGCCTAGTTTCACCAAATCGTCTAACTATAGACTCTGTTGATGATTCTAAATAAATAAGCTTCGTTTTGATGGATAAAGACTCAATTTCTTTAATAACATAAGGTAATTTTTCAATATCGATACTTCTAATATCAACGCTAATAGCAACTTTATCTTGATGCTCATGATTAAGATGTTGAGAAATACTAGACAAAAGCGTGACGGGTAAATTATCAATACAGTAAAAATCATTATCTTCGAGGGCGTTTAGGGCAATACTTTTACCCGAGCCTGATAGTCCTGAAATAATAATGACTTCCATAATTAATGATCTAAACTTAATTGAAGATTAAGTTTCTGTGAAAAATTCTTTGTGGCATTAGATCCCTTGTTAAGCAATATATAGTTTTTAACTGCAGTTTCAATCAAAAGGCTGATATGTCTTGTTTGATTCATAGGGAGCTCAATTTTAGGAACGGTAATATCAAAAAGCTTAAAAAAACCTATATTCATTTCCAGTCTCGGATAAGCAATCTTTTTTTGGAATGATTTCAATTCGATCACTAAGAAAAGTTTTTCTTTTTTGATCACACTTTTTTCACCGAATAATTTTTTGATATCAAGTATGCCTAGGTTTCGAACCTCCATCATATTTTTAAGGAGTGATGGCGCTTGACCTACGAGTGTATTTTTATCTTGCTTGTAAAATACCACGCTATCATCAGCAATAAGCTTGTGACCTCTATGAATTAAATCAAGGGCTACCTCACTTTTGCCAATACCTGATTTACCAGTAATTAAAATGCCTTTACCTTTAATTTCAACAAAAACACCATGTAAATGTTTTGTAGTTTCAAGGCCTTTAGATTTTAATAGGTTTAAATTAAAAATTTTTGATAAATACATTATTCAATCGGCTGATGCTTTAAGCCGCCTTCTACTCGGTGGTGGTCTTTATATACTTCTTTATATTTAATGACTTGGCGATCTAATTTACCCGATAGTAAATCAATGGCGGTATACATGCTTTCGCCTCTGCACTCAGCATGAATATCATTCTTTGGAAGGTGAATCGTAGCCTCTGCAATATGTTCTAGTTTATTAACCGTGAGCGTGACTTTAGCATCAATTACATGATCAAAATGATGAAAAATTTTAGCTAATTTAGTTTGAATATATTCCTTTAATGACGGAGTGATTTCTAAATGATGGCCAGTTAAGTGAATATTCATGTTATTTCCTTAAGGTTAGGGTTACAAAGTTTTTCTAAGGTTGGTTGAGGCAATATTTAGTATTTCTCTATATTTCGCGACAGTTCTGCGGGCGATATTAATATCCTGATTCTTTAATAATAAAACAATCTCGCTATCTGAAAGTGGTTTTTTAGGATCTTCTTGTTTAATAACTTCTTTAATTTTAGCCCTAATTGCAGTAGATGCAAGTTCATTACCTGAGCTACTATCAATTGAACTTCCAAAGAAGAATTTGAGCTCATAAATGCCGCGAGGTGTATTAATATATTTGTTTGATGTGACTCTGGAAATAGTGGATTCATGAAGACCAACTTCTTCAGCAATCTCTTTTAAAATAAGAGGCTTCATCATAGACTCACCATAATCTAAGAAATCTTTTTGATGTCTCATGATCGCTTCTGAAACCTTAAGAATTGTCACAAAGCGCTGTTGTATATTTTTCACAATCCATTTTGCTTCTTGTATTTGACTAGATAAATGATGAGCTGTATCAGTTTGTGAATTTTTCATTAAGTCTCGATAAATATGATTTAACCGAAGCTTTGGAATTGCTTGTTCGTTTAATGAAACTTGCCATTTAGCCTTTACTTTTTTTACATTAACTTCATGTTGTATGAAATGATGATTTTCAATAGTGGAAAATATGTTTCCAGGTTTTGGGTTGAGACTTTTAATCACTTTTTGAACTTCTCTTAGCACTTCATCTTCGCAGCTTAATATTTTTTTAAGCCTAACAAAGTCACGAGCAGCTAGAAGGTTTAGATGATTCTTAATAACTTTAATGGAAAGTATATGAATCGGAGTTTCCTCTTTACTTTCAAGTTGAAGCGTCAAGCACTCTATAAGATCTCTTGCGCCAATTCCAGGAGGTGCTTGTTTTTGAAGTAATTTAAGTAAAGATTTTATTTCTTCAATACTTACTTCATACTCCTTTGGAATGCTTGTTAAGAAGTAATCAAGGGTCCCTTCCAAATAACCATCTTCATTAATTGAATCTATTAGAAGAGAAATAATGGCTTGATCCTTTTCACCAATTGGAATTAAATGAAAAATATCTTCAAGGTATTGTTTTAGGGTTTGTGCTGCAGACTCCCGATACTCATTTGAATCGATATAATTATTATCTTTTGCGTATTCGTCATCCCAATTAATTTCGTGCTCATAAATAGGGTCTTGGATTTCTTGATCGTTTAAAATTTCTAATGAAGTTTCTTCCCGAGAAATTACTTCAATATCTTTAACGTCTTCCTCGTCTTCCTCTAGCATTTCAATTAAAGGGTTCTGCTGAATGAGAATTTCAAGTTCTTGATTAAGCTCTAAAGACGACATCTGAAGAAGCTTAATGGACTGTTGGAGTTGAGGGGTAAGCGATAGGTGTTGGGACGCTTTAAATTGAAGATTTTGTTTCATTGCTTAAACAGCGCTAATCTAAATAGTTATAGATAAAAGTCCTTACCCAAATAAACATCTTTAACGTTTTGATCGTTAGCAAGAGTTTTAGGAAGGCCAGACGCGAGAATTTTCCCTTGATTTACAATATACGCACGATCACAAATACCTAAAGTTTCACGAACATTATGATCTGTAATAAGAATACCAATTTTTTGTTTGGCAAGAAATTTAATGATTTTTTGAATATCAATGACCGCAATTGGATCAATACCTGCAAAAGGTTCATCTAGAAGAATAAATGCGGGATCAGAGGCAAGACATCTAGCAATTTCAACGCGACGTCTTTCGCCCCCGGAAAGGCTAATTGCAGGATTATTTCTAATATGACTAATGCCTAATTCTTGAAGAAGCTCCTCAAGCCTTGCATTCATTTTTTCACGTGTTAACTCTTGCAATTCTAAAATGGCTAAAATATTTTCAGCTACTGTCATTTTTCTAAAGATCGAAGGCTCTTGAGGAAGGTAAGAGAGGCCTAATTTTGCACGACTATGAATAGGCATTTTTGATATATTTGCGCCATCGAGTGAGATACGTCCTCGATCAGTGGGAATAAGTCCTACGATCATATAAAAACTTGTTGTTTTCCCAGCACCATTGGGACCCAGCAATCCTACGATTTCACCACTCTTGATAGTTAAAGATACATCCTGAACGACAGTTCTTTTTTTAAAAGTTTTTTTAAGGTTTTCAATGACTAATTCACTCATAGTAACTTGTTATTCCTGTGGTTTTTTCTTGGGCTGAATAATTGCACGCGTTCTGCCGCCCGGGACAGTTTCGCCTGCTTTATTTTTAGTGTTGCCTGACATTGCTTTTGCAAATTCAGCATTTGCGTCGTACATGATGTAATCACCATGAACGATATCACCACCTTTTTTTACCCACGCTTTGCTATATAAATGAACTTTGTCCATGCGGCCATCATATTCAATTCTCTGGGCGCTGCCTTCAATGTATTCATTTTTACCTTCTTGTTTTTGTTTGAAAGTTGTGGGGTTGCCAACACTTGTACTATGTTGAAAGCCTTGATTGTCTTCTCGGATGGTAAGTTCATCGGCTTTAATAAGAAGTGTACCTTGCGTCAAAATGACATTACCAGAATATACACTTGTATTCTTTGAATCATCAGATGTCATTGTGTCAGATTCAAGCTCGATAGGCTTCTCTCGGTCCGCCTTTTCTGCAAAGACGTAAGATGAACTCATGCTAAGAATGCATAAGCAAGCAAAGATAATTTTCAGGGACGATACTTTAAAAAAAGATAAGCGCATTATTTTTTCAGATTCTTATTTTGAATAATAGGATGAACGTTTAAATTTGTTTTTTTAACGGGCCTTTCATAATGCACACGAACTTTCCCTAATAATGTCATTATTCCACTCTTTTTGTCATAATTCATGCCAATTGCATTAACGACTGTTTTGGGGTCTTGAGTAATACGAACAGGCCTTTTTGTAAATGCTTTGTCTTTATTTGGCAATATAGTCAATTGATCTGTAAAAAGCTCCATTTTTGGTTTTGTTTCAGTTTCGAGGCGAGCTACTTTGACATTATCAATAATTTGTACTTCTTCGCCGTCGGTTGAAACAAGACCAATTCCACCTTCAATTTTTGAGCTAGGCACATTATTTTGATATCTAATAAAAAGAGGTTTTTTAAGCCGCGTCGTATCATCTTGACCGAAATGTGTCATTTCTTTTGCGGACAAAATGAAGCGAATAGACCCGTCTGATTCAGTTTGCGTTGTTTTGAAATTTGTTAAAAAATAATCAGGGCTATTGCTTAGTTTATTGCCTTTTTTTTCACTTTCATTTTCAACAGAAACTTGAACCCAGTAAGAAATAAAAGCTAAGATTGCAGCAAAAAAAATAGGAAATAAAACAGAGGAGCGATTGATCATTTAAAGTAAGGCGCAACGATTTCATCATAAGTGCCTTGAGCCTTCATAATAAAATCACAAGCCTCACGAACGGCGCCATAGCCAGCAATCTTTTCTGTAACAAGATGCGCAATTTTTTTAACTTCATGGTGACCTGCAGGAACAGTAATAGCTAAACCCGATTGCAACATAGGAGGCAAATCTACAATGTCATCTCCCATAAATGCACATTCTTCAGGCTTTAATCCTGTCTTCTTAATGAGATCAGCAAACGCTTCTTTTTTATCTGAAATACCTTGATAAAAGTAATCTACCTCTAAATTTTCAGCGCGTATAAGAACGCTATTCGAGTTCCTGCCTGTAATAATTGCAAGTTTAACCCCACTTTTTTTAAGCAATCGCATACCTAAACCATCTTGAGTATTAAACATTTTATATTCTTGACCATCATCTCCAATAAATAGAGAGCCATCCGTCATAACGCCATCAACATCAAAAATAACAAGTTTGATTTTTTGCGCACGTTCTTTAAGGGTTGAATCCATTAAATGACTTTCGCTTTAAAGAGATCGTGCATATTAAAAGCACCTACCAATTTATTCTCTCTATTAACTACAAGAATGCCATTAATTTTATTGAGGTCCATTAAGTTAATTGCATCAATAATGATTTGATCATCAAATATTGTCTTAGGGGTTTTATTCATAATTTCTTTAATGGATTGTTTCTCGTAATCTATTTTTTTAGAAAGCTGTCTTCTTAAATCACCGTCAGTAAATATACCAATGGGTTCGGAATGAGCGTTAACAATTGCTGTAAAGCCTAGGCCTTTAAGAGATATCTCAAGCACTGCATCAGAAAGTAATGCATCTTCTTTGATTGAAGGCGTTTTATCTGCTTCTCTCATAATGTCTCTTACCCGAACAACTTGTCTTTTGCCCAAGCTGCCAGCTGGATGTGACCGAGCAAAATCTTCAGCGGTAAATGCTCTTTGATCAAGAACACAAATTGCTAACGCATCTCCTAATGCAAGAGATGCTGTTGAGCTAGCCGTAGGAGATAGACCTAAAGGGCAAGCCTCTTGAGATACATGAGCACTTAAATGGATTTCGGATTCCCTAGCAAGTTCAGAATCACTATTGCCTGTAATTGAAATAATTTTTGCACCGATTCTTTTAATCACAGGCAGGATAGATAAAAGCTCATCGCTTTTACCAGAATTTGATAGAAAAATGACTACATCATTAGATGTAATCATACCTAAATCACCGTGACTGGCTTCTGCAGGATGCATAAAGAAGCTTGGAGTGCCTGTGCTTGCAAAAGTAGAGGCTAATTTTCTTCCGATATGCCCCGATTTCCCCATCCCACTCACCACAACTCTGCCATCGCAATGTAAAATGAGTTGAACGGCGTTGACGAAATGATCGTCAAGCCTATTCGCTAAAGATGAGATTTCTTGTGCTTCAATTTCAAGGACTTGGCGAGCGCGGTCAAGCGTATTTTTTGATGATGTCTTAGTCATAATGACATTGTAGAGGGTAATAGATACTCGTGTAAAAGGGTTTATACATGCTTTAAGCCTAAAAATTATTGATTAATCTTGGATAAATGAATGTTTGACTCTCTACCCCTAGTCCTTATTTTACTAGTAAGCTCAGTTTTATTAGTTGGGCTATTCCGATACTTGAAATTACCTGCGATGATTGCCTATTTTGTCGTGGGTATAATTTTAGGGCCTCATTTGATTGGGGTGCTTCCTGACTCCGAGTCTAGTCGACATTTTGCTGAATTCGGTATTGTATTTTTAATGTTCAGCATTGGACTTGAGTTTAGCCTGCCTAAACTTTATTCGATGAGAAACATCCTTTTTGGTTTAGGCGGTGCACAGGTACTTATTACTTTATTTGCTTCAATCAGTCTTGCGTGGTGGTTAGGACTTCATTTAAATTCAGCTTTTGTAATTGGTAGCGCATTTACTATGTCATCAACAGCCATTGTTTCAAAGATTCTAATGGAGCGTGTTGATTTAAATTCAAGACATGGCCGATTAGCCATTGGTATTCTGCTCTTTCAAGATATAGCTGTTATTCCCATTTTAATATTGATCCCAGCACTTGGTGCTTCATCAAGCGATATTGGTGGTATATTTTTGATGTCACTTTTAAAGGCTATTTTTTTATTTTCCATCCTATTTAAATTTGGCAGACCTTTAATGAATTCTTGGTTTGCTGTCGTAGCAAATCAAAGGTCGCGTGAATTATTCATCATGAATGTGTTAATGATTACACTTCTATTTTCTTTCGCCACAAAAATGGCTGGATTATCTTACGGTATTGGAGCATTTATGGCCGGCATGCTCATTTCTGAAACCCGCTATCGCTATCAAGTTGAATCAGATATTGCAGCTTTTAGAGATATTCTATTAGGCCTTTTCTTCATTAGTATTGGGATGTTACTTAACCTTCACCAAATAGCTTCGAATATTGGTTATGTCATTTTAATTACCTTAGGATTTATTTTATTTAAAGCTTTTGTGATTACGCTTCTTACACGATTATTTAATTATGAGATTGGGGTGGGTATCAGAACAGGCCTTATTTTGGCGCAAGCAGGAGAATTTAGTTTTGTGATTTTAGCCCTTGCTAGAGAAGAGCATGTCATAGGAGCTCACGCATTTCAAATTATTTTGGCTGCATCATTATTTTCAATGATGTTGGCCCCTTTTATTATTAAGTATAACGGACGTATAGCGCGTTATTTATCAAAAAGTTATAACCGTAATAGCGACGATACAGTCCAAGCGATTCAATCTTTAGGGCTAACTTTAAAAGACCATGTAATTTTATGTGGCTATGGAAGAAGCGGACAATACTTAGGGCGTTTTCTAAAAGAAGAAAACATTCCTTTTATTGCCATTGATATTGATTCAAGTCGGGTAAATGATGCTGCCTCAGGAGGCGAGCACGTGATGTATGGCGATGCAAGTCGAAGAGTTGTTTTAGAGGCCGCTGGTATTAAAACAGCAAAAGCACTTGTTATTACTTATGCCGATTTTAGAGGGGCCATGAAAATACTTCACGTAACGCAAGAAGCATACAAGAATATTCCTGTCATTGTTAGAACGCGAGACGATATTCATATGAATGAAATTAGGAGTGCAGGAGCCAGTGAAGTTGTTCCAGAGATTTTAGAAGGAAGTCTAATGCTAGCTTCTCACGCGCTTGTTGTTTTAGGTGTTCCTTTAAATCGCGTTGTAAAGCGAATTCGCTTGTTTAGAGAAGAGCGGTACAAAATGTTTAGGGGTTATTTTGGCGGTATATCTGATGCTGAAGCTGAGGTGACTGAGCCACAACCAAGACTTCATGCAATTGAAATCAACGAAAAATCACATGTGCTTTCATGGCGACTTGTTCAAATTCCTTTCGCTATGCTTAATATAGAGGTTAAATATTTAAGACGCCCTAATATGCTAGAAGATATAGAACCCAGAGATGACATTGTTTTATCTTCAGGAGATATTCTTGTGGTGTTAGGGACGGCAGATAAGCTTAATGCATTAGAAAAATACATACTGACTGGCAAATAGAGCATGACAAAAAAAGTTGCTGTCATTGGCGGTGGTATCGTGGGATGCATAACTTCATTTTTTCTTATTAAAAAAGGATATGAAGTCACTTTGATTGATCAGAGCGCTATAGGCCAGGAAGCTTCATGGGCTGGCGCTGGTATTCTTTCGCCTTTATTGCCTTGGAACTACCAAGATAGCGTGAATAATCTTTGTTTTGGAAGTGCTGATTTTTATCATCAACTTTCTGAGATTCTAAAAAAAGATACAGGCATTGACTCTGAATGGGCTGAGTCAGGTATGTTGGTCTTCGATGGCTATGATAAAGATCTCGCGATGAATTGGTGTCAAAAAAATAATATTGAAATTAAACAAATTCAAATAGAAAAAACATCATGCTTACTTTTACCGCATGTTGCCCAAATTAGAAATCCTCGCTTATTAAAAGCCTTAAAAATATATTTAATTAAAAATAATGTCGTAATGATGGAGCATCAAAAAGTTAGCCCCATTTCTGATTCAAATAATTTCATTCGTCATCTTCAAATCGAAAATAACGTTAATCTGGAAGCAGATTATTATGTTGTAGCATCAGGGGCATGGAGCTCAAACGTTTTGAATGAAATTGAGATGCCAAAAATTAAACCTATTAGAGGGCAGCTTATTCAATACCCTGCTATTAAAGAAAAATTACCATACATCCTTTATAAAGATGATTTCTATTTAGTACAAAGACAGGACGGCGTTGTTCTTGCGGGGAGCACAAAAGAAGACGTTGGTTTTGATAAAGGCATTACAGAAGAGGCTAGAGACTCTCTCCAAAAGAAAGCCGAATCTTTAATGCCTATTTTAAAAAACTACAAAATTGAAAATCAATGGAGTGGCCTGAGGCCAGGCTCAGAAGGTAATGTGCCTATGATAGAAAAGCACCATAAATACAATAATGTATACTTAAATGTAGGTCACTATCGTTATGGATTGACGATGGCCCCAGAAGCAGCAAGAATCATTAGTGATTTAATAACTTTAAATGGATAAGCATAATGTGTTTAAATATTTTTACAGCTCTCCTGTTTTTTCTAGCGAGTTTTAATGTAATGGCGATTGAGGAGCCAGCATTCATCAGCATTGAAAAAAAAGATGCATTTGAGATTAGAGAGTACCAGCCTAAATTAATGGCCCAAGTTATTGTTAATGGAACATTTGATAGCGCATCAAGTAAAGGCTTTCGTTTGTTAGCCGATTTTATTTTTGGAAATAATAAAACGAATGAAGGCTCAAAAAAAATTGATATGACAGCGCCGGTAATTAGTCGTGATGCCTCAGAAAAAATTGATATGACAGCGCCAGTGATTTCGGAAGAAAACGAGAAAGGCTGGTATGTTAGCTTTAGTATGCCAAAGCACTATACAAAAGAGACTCTTCCTGTCCCTAATAATCCAGAAGTTAAAATTATCGAAGTGCCATCAGAAAAATATGCAGTTATTACATTCTCTGGTTTAGTGCGGGAAAAGAAATATGCTGAAATGTTGAATTTACTTAATGAAGAAATGAAAAAAAGAAATATAGATCCAAAGGGTCCCGCAATACTAGCTCGTTATAATCCTCCCTGGACTCTGCCATTTCTAAGAAGAAATGAGCTAATGTTTAGGCTTTAAATATTAAAAACATTTATTTTTAATTTAATTGAATGGAGGGGTATGTTTCTATTCTCAGCTGGGACAGAAAAAGGACAGCGCTATTATTTCTTCGTTTTAACTACCTTCTTAAGTTTTGCCTTAACCTCTCTTTTGTAAAGCCCAGAGCGTCCCCCAGACTTTTCCACTAAGTGGATATTTGAGATCACCATCGTACGGTCTACTGCTTTCACCATATCATAAATGGTGAGGAGGGCGATACTCACAGCAGAAAGGGCTTCCATTTCAAGGCCTGTCTGTGCAAAACACTCACACGATGATTGACATACAATCGTGTTGTTTTTTTTATCAACTTTAAATTTAATATCAATTTTAGTAAGGTGAATTGAATGACAAAGCGGAATGAGTTCCCAAGTTTTTTTTGCTGCTTGAATTCCTGCAATTTTTGCAGTATTTAAAACATCACCTTTTTTAATCGAATTAGCTTGAACTAGCCTTAAAGTTTCTTCGTTTAATTGAATTGTGCCTTCGGCTATTGCCTTTCGATGTGTAATTGCTTTATCGGTAATATTAACAAGTTGCGCATCACCTTTTTGATTAATATGAGTTAGTTTTTTCATAAATTTAATAGTTTATCTTCGCAAACTTAGATGTAAGTGATTATTAATCTAGGTATCATACCAATGATGAAATTTAAAATTACATTATTGGCGAGTTTTTTTTGTTGCCTATCCGTTTTTGCCAATGAATTACCTGATCTGGGTGACTCATCTCAGCTCATTATATCTGCTAAAGAAGAACAGGCCATTGCTAAAGCAATTTTAAAGGAAGTTGCAGTTAGCCCTGAAATTGTTCAAGATATTGAGGTGATTGATTATCTAAGAAATTTGGGTGATAGATTAGTCGCATATAGCCCAAACAAAAGACAACAGTTTAATTTTTTTGTAGTTAATGAGTCTTCAATTAATGCTTTTGCGATGCTTGGCGGTGTAATTGGCGTTCATACAGGTTTAATTTTAGCTTCCAATAGTGAATCAGAGGTTGCTAGTGTATTGGGCCATGAAATTGCTCACGTGACACAAAGACATTTGCCAAGAATGATTGCTCAGCAGAAGAATGATTCAATTAAAACTGTATTAGGTATTGCTTTGGCGCTTCTTGTCGCAAGAGCCAATCCTCAGTTGTCAGCTGGAACTATGACAGCTGCATCAGCTATGGGGGTTCAAAAACAATTGGACTACACGCGCGATCATGAAAAAGAAGCAGATCGAGTCGGTTTTCAGATTTTAACTGACTCAGGTTTTGATGGTCGATCAATGGTTTCATTCTTTAACACTCTTCAAAGGGGCTCTCGTTTTTCAGAAGGAGCGGCACCTAGCTTCTTAAGAACCCATCCTATTACAACTGAACGTATAAGCGACATTTCAAACAGAGTGAAAGAAAGTCGTTATAGGCAAATACCTGATAATCCTGATTTTATATTTATTAAATCAAAATTGAGAGCCACAAATGGTACACCTCAATCGGCAGTAGATGAGTTTGAAGGAACCATTAAAGATAAACGTTATATGAATGAGGCTTCTGAGCGATATGGGCTAGCAATTGCTTACATGAGGAAAAGCGACTTTGTGAGGGCTCGACAGGAAGTTGATTGGCTAAAAACGAACTCTAAAAAAAATGCACTTATTGAAACGCTCGCATGCAAGTTAGAAGTTTCCACAAATCAACCAGTCCAAGCATTAAATCATTATTTAAAAGCTCTAAATATATACCCAAACTATCGAGCTTTAATTTATGGACTAGCAGAACATTACCTCATGACAAATGAAGCTGAAAAATCTATTAGACTTATTAATGAAAAGTTAAATACTTATCCAGAAGATAGCTATTTCTATGAATTACTTTCAAAGGCTTATGCAAAAGAAGGTAAAGAATTGCTTCAATATCAAGCTCAATCTGAAGCTTACTACCGTAAATTTAATTTGGCCAGAGCAATAGAGCAGATGGAGTTTTCTGCCAAATCTAAAGATGGGAATTTTTATCAAAAATCGATTGTGGAGTCGCGCTTAAAACAATTGAAATTTGAGAATAGCCTCGAAGACAAAGATAAAAAATAAAAGTATATTTTTTACTCTTATAAAAATCTTAAATATATTATTTTATTTTGATAAGTAAAATAAATCACAAATATAATAACAATTGATTTTACATATTAGGGCGACCTACCTATAATCATCACTTTTAAACCAACCACAGAAGGAGAAGACGATGTCTTCATTAGTTAATACTGAAGTAAAACCGTTTAAAGCAACAGCATTTCATAATGGTAAGTTCGTTGATGTTACAGAAGCAAATCTTAAAGGCAAATGGTCAGTGGTAATTTTTATGCCAGCTGCATTTACATTTAACTGCCCAACGGAAGTTGAAGATGCTGCTGATCATTATGCAGAATTTCAAAAAATAGGCGCAGAAGTCTATATTGTGACGACTGACACTCATTTTTCGCATAAAGTTTGGCACGAAACTTCACCAGCAGTTGGTAAGTCAAAATTTCCATTAATTGGAGATCCTACACATCAATTAACACGTGCTTTCGAAGTGCATATTGATGAAGAAGGCCTTGCCTTACGTGGTACTTTTATTATCAATCCAAAGGGCGAAATTAAAACCATGGAAGTGCATGACAATGCGATTGCTCGCGATGTCAAAGAAACATTACGTAAGCTTAAAGCTGCCCAATATGTGGCTAATAATCCAGGCCAAGTATGCCCGGCTAAATGGCAAGAAGGCTCTAAAACAATAGCTCCCTCACTAGATCTCGTAGGCAAGATCTAATTACAAAAAAATGAACCCCAGGCCATAAAGGCCTGGGAATTTCATAAACATCTTAGGTAAATAAATGGCTCTCGATATAACAATTAAAAATCAATTACAAGATTACATGGCTAGGCTTGTCAATCCGATTAAGCTTCTAGTAAATGTTGACGAGACCGCTTCATCTCAAGAAATGCTAGAGATGTTAGAAGAAGTTGCTTCTTTGTCTGAAAAAATAATCTTAAATAAGCAAACAGACGTTTCCAAAAGAATTCCATCTTTTGAAGTCAATCGAGAGATAGGCCTTACGGGTATAGCTTTCGCAGGCATTCCCTCGGGGCATGAATTTACGTCATTTGTATTGGCTTTACTTCAGGCAGGAGGACATCCATTAAAGATAGATGCTGAAAAAATAGAGCAAATTAAGAATATTCAAGGCAAGTTTCATTTTGAAACTTATATTTCATTGAGTTGCCATAATTGTCCTGATGTTGTTCAGGCGATGAATGCAATGTCTATTATTAATCCCAACATTTCGCACGTCATGATAGATGGCGCATTATTTCAGAAGGAAGTAGAAGACAAACAAATTATGGCTGTACCTACTATCTTTCTTAACGGCAAGCCTTTTGGCCAAGGAAGAATGGAGCTTGATGAAATTGTAAATAAGATCGACTCAAGTGCTAGCTTAAAAGAAGCTGAGAAAATTTCCAAAAAAGAGACGTACGATATTTTAATTGTGGGTGGTGGTCCAGCCGGAGCTTCAGCTGCTGTATATAGTGCACGAAAAGGCCTTCGAACAGGAATCGTGTCCGAGCGTTTTGGTGGGCAAGTTATGGATACTTTAGGTATAGAAAATTTTATTTCAGTCAAAGCTACAGAAGGGCCAAAATTAGTAACAGCTCTTGAAGAACATGTGAAGGAATACGATGTTGATATTATGAATTTACAGCGTGCAAAGAGTATTCAAAAAAATGATGAAAATGCTTTGTTTGAAGTAGAGCTAGAAAATGGTGGAAAGCTTAAAAGCAAATCAGTCATTATTGCAACAGGTGCAAGATGGAGGGAATTAAATGTTCCTGGCGAAAAAGAATTTAAAGGTAAAGGTGTAGCTTATTGCCCACATTGCGACGGGCCTTTATTTAAAGGTAAACACGTTGCAGTGATCGGTGGAGGAAACTCTGGCGTTGAGGCTACTATTGATCTTGCAAATATCGTAGGGCATGTGACGCTTTTTGAATTTGCCCCAGAACTCAAAGCTGACGATATCTTACAAAAGAGACTCTATAGCTTGTCAAATGTAGATGTCATATTAAATGCACAAACATTGGAAGTCCTTGGCACTGATAAAGTGAATAGTATGATTTATCTTGATCGAAAAACAAACGAAAAGAAAACGATTCTACTTGAAGGCATTTTTATTCAAATTGGACTTTTGCCAAATACTGACTTTGTAAAAAATACTGTAGATCTCTCTAAGTTTGGAGAAATTATTATTGATAGCCATGGGCAATCTTCATTGAAAGGACTATTCGCAGCTGGGGATGCCACTACCGTGCCTTATAAACAGATTATTATTGCAATGAGCGAGGGCGCTAAAGCTTCTTTAGGAGCTTTTGATTACTTGATTCGCCAATAAGATTAAATCTTATTGGCTGCAATAATTTCTTTAAGCAGCGGAAGAGTAATAGGCCTTTTGTAACTTAAAGACCATTTGTCTAAATCTTCCAAAATAGAGAATAAATTTGGCATATCTCTTTTTAGATACTTTAAGCAATAGTCAATAATATCGGTGTTAAGTCTCATCCCTCTTTCATCAGCGTGTCTTAAAAGTGCTAACTTTTTTTCTTCGTCTGAAAGAGCTATGACTTCATAAGTTACTCCCCAAGCAAGTCTAGTTGCTAAATCATCTCTTAGTTTCATCTGGAGTGGCGAATAAAGTCCTGTCACTAACATGTTCTGATAAGATTCTTTGCACCGATTATATGTATTAAATAATTCGATTTGACCTGAGTCATCAAGCAAATGAACATCATCATGAATCACAAATCCATGATCAGATGCAATATGAGCTAAATGCGATTTGCCTGAACCTTCGTTACCCCAAAGATATATGAACTGAATAGGCAGTTTATGAGAGACGATTTGCTTTAAGGTATGAATCACTTCGATATTGTGACCAATCACAAAATTTTCAAAAGATTGTTTTGGAGTTGGAGATAGAGCTAATAGCATCTGTTTCATATCTATGAGAAAGCTTATTTAGGTAAAGATAGCCTTAATTATGCACATCTTTAAAATATATTTCGGTTAAAATTTCAATTATAACGACTAACCCAAATGTTTAATGAAAGAGAGTTAATCTTTTGAATAAAGATGATTCAAGAAAAGATAATAAACCGATCACCTATAGAGATGCAGGGGTAGATATTGAGGCAGGAGATGCGCTTGTTGAAAGAATCAAGCCTTTTGCAAAAAAAACTATGCGAGCTGAGGTTTTGGGTGGCATTGGAGGTTTCGGGTCCTTGTTTGAAGTGCCTAAAAAATATAAAGAGCCTGTTCTCGTCTCAGGGACAGATGGGGTAGGCACAAAACTTAAATTAGCATTCGAATTGAACAAACATGACACAGTGGGGATTGATTTAGTTGCCATGAGTGTCAACGATATATTGGTCCAAGGCGCTGAGCCCTTATTTTTTCTTGATTATTTTGCATGCGGCAAACTTGACGTTGAAATAGCATCCCAAGTTATTAAAGGCATTGCGGAGGGCTGCGCCCAGTCTGGATGCGCCCTTGTGGGGGGGGAAACAGCAGAAATGCCAGGTATGTATCCTGAAGGTGAATATGATTTAGCTGGTTTTGCAGTAGGTGTTGTAGAAAAAAGTGAAATCATTGATGGTAAAACAATTCAATCTGGCGATGCGGTTATTGGCCTTGCTTCTAGTGGAGCTCATTCAAACGGATATTCGCTGATTAGGAAAATCATTAATAATGAAAAAGTTGATTTTTCAGCGCCCTTTGATGGAAAAACATTAAAAGATATTGTAATGGAGCCTACAAAGCTCTATGTAAAATCTATTCTTAAGCTTAAAGAGACAATCAAAATTAAAGGTATGGCTCATATCACGGGCGGAGGTATTACAGAAAATATTCCACGGATTTTAGGGGAAGATTTAATGGCAGAAATTCAATCATCAAGCTGGCCATTGCCAAAGCTTTTTCAATGGCTCCAAGATAAAGGGAATATTTCTAGTGCAGAACTTTATCGCACATTTAATTGTGGGATAGGTATGGCTATCATCATTGATCAAAACGATGTGGTTCGTGCAAAGAAAATCTTAGAAGAATCACAAGAGACTGTTTACGAAATAGGCATCATTAGAAAACGTGCAGCTAATGAACATCCTACTATGGTGATTTAATCTAAATATGAAAAGATTATTGCTATTCAAAAAGTGGCTAGCAATTTTTTTGTTTTTTTCTAATACGATAGCGTTTTCAAAAGAACTTCCCAATAATTTAGAGTTGAAATACGAGCTCACTCAAAACGGCGAGTCACTGGGCACAGTCATTGAAAAATTTACGATTGATGATGGAGGTAACTATCATATAGAGAGCATTACGAAAGGGATTGGTCTTTACGCTTTATTTGGAGATCGCGTATTGATAAGTGAAGGCAAGATTACATTTGAAGGTTTAAAGCCAAAACATTTTGAAGTTCATCAAGGGAGCAATACGAGTAAAAATGCAATCGTAGATTTTGATTGGGAAAATCAAAAATTAATAACTCGTTATAAAGGTAGCGAAACAAAAGAAAATATAGAAAATAAAACACAAGATTTAATTAGTTACTTATATCAATTTAATTACGAAAATTTTGATGAGCCTATGATTGAGTTTGCAGCAGCGACAGGTAAAAAATATAAAAAATATCAATTTAGAGTTGTGGATAAAAAAGTGGAACTTTTATTAGGCAGTATAAATATTGAGACCACTTCAATTCAAAGTATCGCAGAAAAAGATGGAAAGCCAGAAACACAAATATGGTTGCATAATAAGCTTTATAGATTACCTATTCGCATTCGCTATCAGGAAAAAAATGGCTCAACATTAGAGCAAAATTTGGTGCAGACAAATTTAGATCTAAATGCATTCTAATCGCATAAAAAAACTACTAAAAAGTAATCATGTAAAATTTTTATTAGCCATTTCAGTTTCAATCCTAGCTCATCTTTTTTTGTTAGGAGGCATAGATGTATACAACCCATTCTTTTTAAAAGATCAAGATAATCTAAATATTGTTATTGTAAGTCATCTTGAAAGTCCCTTAAAGATGGATCAACCAGCAACTCAGAAGAAACCACCTAACATCAAAAAGAGCATTAAGAAAAATAAAGAAACAGATAATAATTCGATTAAGGCAAGGGAGGGCATAGAAAATGATTTAGATCAAAAACTTCAAAGTAATGATGTAAACCAAAACTCTCCTAGTGATGAAAAAAAAGAAATTCAATATAAAAAAGTTATTATTGATTATGATGTTAGAAGAAGCCTAGATAGTTCACCTATTGGCGCTGCGAAAACGATCTATTTACTAGATCAGGATAATCGCTACAGCATTAGAAATGAAGTTGAGGCAAAGGGCCTCGTATCTCTTTTTTATTGGAATAAATTAATACAAACAAGTGATGGATTAGTCACTTCAGATGGCTTGAAGCCACTTAATTACCATTATCAATTCGGCAGTAAGATAGATAATTCGGCAGTATTTGATTGGGAATCCAAAAAAATAATTACTACAATGAATGGAAAAACAAATGAGTTTGAAATGTTAGAGGCATCGCAAGATATGTTAAGTTTCATGTATCAGTTCATGTTTGAACCCCCTTTAACAAGAATGAAACTCTATATTACTAATGGAAAATCTTATAAGCCTTATGATTATGCTTATATTGGAGATGAAATTATTGAGACTGATGTTGATAAGATAGTAACTATGCATATAGCAAAATTTAATTATAACAATGAGGAAAGAATTGATTTGTGGCTTGCAAAAGACTATAGGTATCTTCCAGTCAAGATAAGAAAAACAGAAAAAGATGGAAGTATTTTAGATCAATCTGCAAAGAAAATAGAAACTGAAAGTCTAGGGTTATAAATATGCTCAATCTGAATTTGATGCAACACTGTGCGAATATTTTGGGTGAAATATTAGATTTCCACGGTCCTGCGGATATGAAATTAAGTAACTATTTTAGAGAGCATGGTGAGCTGGGTCAGAAAGATAGGGGGGATATTGCCGAATGTATTTATGGCGTGATTAGGCGGTTTAGATTTTTAGAGAAAATAAATGGAGATGATAATAACTATAAGAAGCTAGTTATTTCCTGGCTAATAAAAATTGAAGGAAGAAGTATTCGAGACCTAGAGCATGAATTAAGTAAAGAAGAAATTGAATGGGCTAAATCATTAAAATCAAGAGATACAGAAGCATATACATGGGCAGAAAAATTAAGTTTACCCGACTGGCTTTGGGATTTATTAGTTGAACAATATGGCATAGATGAGGCAATACTTTTAGGTAGAAGTTTTCTTGAGCCAGCTAAATTAGATATTAGAGTTAATACTATAAAAATTAGCAGAGACGATCTAGTTGAGGAGCTTGCAAAAGAAATACCCGATATTGAAGTTATGACCTACTCACCATATGGTATCAGGATTAATCGAGGAACGTCATTAAGTCGAAATAGATTATTCTTAGAAGGAAAGATTGAAGTTCAAGATGAAAGCAGTCAAATATTGAGTCTTCTGGTAGATGCAAAAAGAGGAATGATGATTGCAGATTTTTGCGCGGGGGCAGGAGGAAAGAGTTTGGCGATAGGGGCAATTATGAAAAATACTGGCCGCATATATGCTTATGATATCTCTGAAAAAAGAATTATTAATTTAGGTAAGCGACTGAAAAAATCTGGATTATCTAACTTATTTGCACAAAAAATTAAAAATGAAAAAGATGCAAAGTTAAAAAAATTACATGGAAAATTTGATCGAGTGCTTGCTGACGTTCCTTGCAGCGGGACTGGAACATTTAGAAGAAATCCAGATTTAAAATGGAAAAATTCTATTCAAGACTTAGACGAGCTTAACTTCAAACAGCTAGCTATTTTGGAAGAAGCTAAAAAGCTTGTAAAAAAAGAAGGCCGATTAATTTATTCTACATGCAGTCTATTAAAAAGAGAAAATGCACTTATTGTTGAAAGTTTTTTAGAAAAAAATAAAAATTTTAAAATAATTTCAGCTAAGGATATTTTGATAAAAAATCAAATACCTCTTTCTACAGGTATTTTTTTGGAACTGACTCCGCATCATCAGAAAACAGACGGTTTTTTTGCAGCAGTATTAGAGCGCTTTGATTAAATGAAAAATTAACGTTTATATATTAATTGTTCAGTGCAAGATTCTATTTTTTCCCAGTCAAAGTAAGGGCCTGGATCTGTTTTTCGCGATGGCGCAATATCAGAATGTCCTGCTATAGCTTCAATCGGGTATTTTTTTAATATACTTTGAATGAGTTTTTCTAGGCACCTATATTGCTCAGATTCAAAAATATCATAGTCGCTCCCTTCCAGTTCAATTCCAATTGAAAAATCATTGCAATTATTAACTTGATTCCATGTTGATTCACCGGCATGCCAGGCGCGATCTAGACATGACACAAATTGAATAAGTGAACCATCTCTTCTAATTAAGAAATGGGAAGATACTTTTAGATCTGAGATAGATTTAAAATATTCGTGGTCGTCAGGGTTAAGTTTATTTGTAAATAAATCAATAATATTATTGCCACCATAAATTCTGGGCGGCAGACTAATATTATGAATTACAATCAAATTAATATTAGAATTATTCGGTCGATTATCAAAGTTAGGCGATAATATTTCCTTTGCTTGATTTGCAAATCCTGCATCGTTTATTAATATAGATGAAAGCATTGTTAATTTGAATAGTTTTTAAAATTAAAGGATTGAAATGATTTTCTTACAATTATTTTTTATGTTACTAGTTATTCTAGTCTCAGCTGAGATATTTACCAATGCTCTTGAGCATCTAGGAGAAAAATTAAAGATTTCAGAGGGCGTCACAGGATCAATTTTTGCAGCTATAGGAACCGCTCTTCCAGAGACATTAGTTCCGCTATTGGCACTTTTGTCTTCTCATGGAGATACTGAAACTAATCACCAGATTGGGGTGGGAGCAATTTTAGGCGCACCTCTCATGCTTTCTACTTTAACAATGTTTATTATGGCTATTTCTGTAATTGGTCATAGAGGATTTGGAGGACATTTAAAACCTGAAAAGACAGGATTGATTAGAGATCTAGATTTTTTTATATTCTCATTTATATTCGCTGGGATAGCTTTATTTATTCCGCATACGTCTGAGCTTGTAAGGGGATTGATAGCATTTTTAATGGTTTTTTCATATTTTATTTATATTTTAATGACTATTCGAGCATCAAAAAAACTTGTTAACGAAGGACATGCCACTGAAGCATCAAAACCTATGTTTATGGAAAGAATTGGCCTGCCAAATAATTATTTGATTATTTCTATTCAATTACTTATTGGCTTAGCTCTTTTGGTATTTGGAGCAAAAGGATTTATTTCTGGCATTGAAGAGACTTCATCTGTTTTGGGAATTTCTGCACTTATTTTGTCTATGCTAGTTATTCCAATAGCGACTGAGCTTCCTGAAAAAGTGAATAGTATTTTTTGGATTCGTAAAGGTAAAGATACGCTTGCTTTTGGAAATATAACTGGCGCGATGGTATTCCAGGGAACACTTCTTCCTGCAATTGGTATCCTTTTAACGCCATGGGAGCCAAGAAAAGAAGTTTATTTATGTATTTTTATAACACTTCTTTCTTCTCTATGGATCAGAGCTCTTATTCAAAAATCTAATATAAAAGTTTGGCATTTAGGCATAAACGGTATCCTTTACTTCATATACTTATATTTTGTACTTCACTGATTTAGTTTTTTTTATTTATGAATAAAAATAATCCACCACTGATCCGTGTTTATGGTTCTTTGATATATGAATTATTTGCTTTAGTACCCATATGGATGGCGACAGGGTTTATTTTTATATATTTCTTAGATGATTTTTTTGGTGCATATCGCAGGCCAATATTTCAGATTTATTTATGGCTTATCTCAGGATTTTATTTAACCTATTGCTGGACAAAATCGGGCCAGACTCTGGCGATGAGAGCGTGGAAATTAAAAATAATTTCTGGGCGCGGAGCTCTGACTAAAAAATTAGCATGGAAGCGTTATATTTATGCAACCTTGGGAGCACTTATAGGAGGGATGGGCTTCATATGGGCTCTCACTAACAAAAAACATTTATACCTTCATGATCAAATTTTAAACAATTATTTTATTGATCTTCGGTTTTATAAATCATCATCAGACCGATTGAAAAGAAGATAAGCGTAGGTATTACTGCACAGGACAGTGGGTGCCAGTCGTTAAGAAGGCCAATATGTCTGAATGCTGAGTTCATGATCTGGTAGAAAATACCAAATAGAATGCCTAGAAATATTTTTGCATTCTTACCGCCAGAGCGTTCTTGAAAAAATCCGAATGGTATTGCAAACAATACCATTGCAATGGATGCTAGCGGATAAATTAATTTTTCCCATAAAGCGATTTCATACCTAGTAACTTTTTGTCTATTATTTTTTAGATATTTAATGAAATGGATAAGGCCCATTGATGACATTTTTTCCGGAGAGACAAGAAGAACATTCATCATTTCAGGTTTAATGAGCGATTTCCAATTTGCGCTTTTGAGTGAATTTGTAGAAACTTTATCTTGACTAAAAATTGTTTGATCCACATCGTCAAGCTTCCATTCAGATTCTTTAAAGGTACCTTTTTTAGCATTTGTAATTGTTCTTAAATGAAAATTCTTATCGAATTCATATATGTGTATATTTGATAAGGTTGTGTCAGGCAAAACATGCTCAACATTGATAAAGCTATTACTATCTTTAATCCACAAACCAGATCTAAATTCTTGAGTCACAATAGAGTCTTTGGCTGTAATTCTTATTTCTTGCGCTTTTTTTTCTGTAAGAGGAGTCACAAGTTCGCCTACAGCAAAAGTAAACAAAGTAAAAAATAATCCCGTAAATGAAAGTGTAAATGCTATGCGTCCTATTGAGTAGCCACTAGTGCGTATAACAGTTAATTCAGAATTTTCAGAAAGATGACCCATGGCATACATAGATCCAATAAGGACTGCAATAGGAACGATTTCATAGACGTGACCCGGAATGCTGAGAACAACATAACTAAAAATGCTAAGTAAGTTATATGTTCCTTTGCCTAAATCATTTATTTCTTGAAGGAAATCAAAAAAAGACAATATACCTATGAGTCCAATCATGATCGCAAAAATCGGCATAGCAAGCTCTAAATTAAGATATCGATACAAAATTTTCATTTTGTATTTAAGATGCTTTTTAAGTTAAATAACGGCTGATTGATTGATCGTCTATAAGTAAAATAAATAGCTGCGAATAAAAAAATAAGATGAATTGGCCAAAAACCAATTGTTACACTTACTTTTTTTAGAGTGATGAATGTATTCATAATCGCCAAAAGATTATTGTAGATAATAAAAATCAAGACAGCAAAAATAATATTAAGAGATCTTCCTGCGCGAGGATTGGTAAAGCTTAAGGGAATAGCTAAAAAGACTAATAGAATACATGATATGGGGGCTGCAATCCTCCACTGAAGCTCTAATCGGTCGCTTGGCGTGTTTGATTTAATTACATCAGAAAGTTTTTTGCTATCAATACTTTCTATATAAGGCTCAACAGGTTGTTGGGCTGTCAAAATACCATATTGATCAAATTCTGTAGTTGAAAATTCTTTTGTATTTGGAATGCCCTCGTACCTTCGGCCTTTTTGTAAAATTATATAGTTATCACCTTTACTTGAAATTTCTCGATGGCCATTGTTAGCAATCACAACACCTAATTTGTTATGTTGTTTTGTTTGCACAAATATATTTTTTACAGTGCTTCCTAATTCATCAAAACTTTCAATATAAAATACACGATCCAAACTTTTTGATTCCTTAAATGTCCCTGGATTAAGCCTTGATAATTCATCGCGACTTTTTAATTGACTCTTGAATTGATCAGCTGTTCTGACTGCCCAAGGGTTTAAAAAAAGCGAAAGAAATGCCACCATAAATATAGCTGGCAGAGCAAAAGAAGTAATAGGCTTAATAATTTTTGCGAGACTCAACCCCGAGCTCAGCCAGATAATCATTTCATGATCACGATACCATCGAGAAAGTGTAAGAAGTACTGCTAAGAAAATAGATAGAGATAACAGTAGGGGTGAGTATTTGATAAGATTAAGCCCTAGAATCGTTATGATTGAATCGTTGGGGATAGCGCCCTTAGCTGCAAATCTAAGATAAAATGTAACTCTTTGGGCCATTACTATACTTATAAGTACTAAAAGTGCCGTAATTGAATTAACAAGCAGTTCTTTTTTTAACGAGGTTTTAAATAACATTGATTTTTCCCGTTTTTAAAATTCGAGAATATTTAAGGAATATATATGAAATTTAGCATAAAAACAGACCCCTCGGAGAAACAACGCTCCGATGTGTTAGTCCTCGGGGTTTACGACTCACTTAAAGTTGCATACGACAAAGCAAATTTAAGCACATCTACAATTAGTTATATTGCTTCTATTTTGAAACATGGTGATATGACTGGTAAAGCTGGCTCTTCTCTTATTTTATACAATGCTCCTGGAACAAAAACCTCAAAAATACTTTTAATAGGGTTAGGTAAAGAAAAAGAGCTAGATGGAAAAAAATACCTTACTGCAGTGAGAGCTATGATTTATGCGCTTAAGAAAATGGACGTTAAAACAATTGCATCTTACATACAAATTGCCCCAGTTATAGGAAGTGATATTGCCTGGAATGTTGAGCACTTTATAACCGAAGTTATGGACGCGAGTTATGAATTCGCTGAACTTAAAACAATTGACAAAAAAACTAAAAAAACTTTTGATTTTCTTGTGAATGTAGATAAGAAAAATCAAAAAATTGCTGAGGGAGCGCTAAAGAAATCCTTTGCATTAGCAAAAGGTATTGAACTTACAAAAACACTTGGCAATCTCCCGCCTAATATATGCACACCAACTTATTTGGGCAAAAAAGCCCAAGAAATTGGAAAAGAACATGGCATGAAGATTGATGTTTTAGATCAAAAACAAATTGAAAAATTAAAAATGGGTTCTTTTCTTGGTGTTGCCAAAGGCAGTAGACAGCCGCCAAAATTTATTGTGCTTCAACATAATAAGGGCAAAAAAACACAAAAGCCTATTGTTTTGGTAGGTAAGGGTATTACTTTCGATGCGGGTGGCATATCAATTAAGCCTGCGGGTGATATGGATGAAATGAAATACGATATGTGTGGAGCAGCCAGCGTTCTTGGAACCTTCAAGACAATTGGCTTATTAAATCTTCCCATGAATGTGATTGGAATAATTCCAACATGTGAGAATTTACCTGATGGGTTAGCTCTGAAACCCGGAGATATTTTAACCAGCATGTCAGGCCAAACAATTGAAGTATTGAATACTGACGCTGAAGGAAGGCTAATCTTATGCGATGCACTAACTTACGCAGAGAGATTTAATCCAGATGTCGTGATTGATATTGCAACTCTGACCGGGGCATGTGTAATTGCGCTGGGGCACCATGCTTCAGCTTTGTACAGTAATGACGATAAGTTAGCAAAAGATCTTGAATCAGCAGGCCAAATATCTATGGATCGTGCTTGGCGCATGCCGTTGTGGGAAGATTACCAATCACAATTAGATAGTAATTTTGCAGATATGGCTAATATTGGAGGAAGAGCAGGAGGGAGCATTACTGCGGCTTGCTTCTTATCTAGGTTTACAAAAAAATATAAATGGGCTCATTTGGATATTGCAGGCACTGCATGGAAATCCGGAAAAGCTAAAGGCGCTACCGGAAGGCCGGTTGGATTATTAACTCAATATATTTTAAGTAAAATACATTAAACCTTAATGACCTATATAGATTTTTATTTTAATGTAGAAAATAAATTTAATAAAATTCACGAAATCTTAGAAAAAGAAATTTTTCGAAAAAGAAAAATATATATATCTGTAAGTGATTTAAATAGTGCAGAATTATTAAGCGATTTTCTTTATACAGCTTCAGTCACTTCATTCTTGCCTCATATGATAGGCAATTATGAAGAAAGAGCATCTATTCATATCGATTGGGAACATAAATCTGTAAGCGATGATTTTATGGTTAATTTAAAGCCAGACATTTCATCTTTTTTTTCAAGGTACTTGAGGCTTATTGAGCTTGTATCTAACGATGAAGAAGATAAGAAAAAAGCAAGAGATCGTCTAAAGTTTTATCGTGATCGGGGTTATGAGATTAAGTTAATTGATGCTACAAAAGTAAATTTAATTAGCGAGTAAGTTCTGAGTATTGAGAAGCATCTAAAAAAAGCACCTTGTTGTTTATGTCATCTTGAGATGAAATTTTACATATCCAAGTTTCATAAGGCTTGTCGTTAATTAATTCTGGGGATTTTTCAATATTAGGATTGATTTCCATCATGACACCGTTGAGAGGGCCTATTAAATCAGAAGCGGTTTTGACTGACTCAATCACGCCAAAGGTAATATCTCTTACGATCTGACTTTTTAATTCAGGCACTTCTACAAAAACGATATCACCTAAAAGATTTTGTGCGTAATCGGTAATGCCAATTTCATAAGTGCCATCCCCAATAGATTTAATCCATAGGTGCTGAGGGGTATATATAAGTGTATTGGGAATATTCATAATAAATTAGTTAACAGCAATTTTATCTTTAAATACATTAAGTTAATGACAAATATGATTTTTTTGTTTATTATCGCGTAAATTTAGTATGAATAGGAGATTACCAAGTGAGAGAACGTATCAGACTTTTTTTCATCCTAAGCATAACTTTCTTTCTTGCATTCCCCGCAATTACAGTCGAAGCAAAACAATCTAAATCTAATAAACCATCAAAAGCAGAATTAGCTCGTATATCTCGAACAGATACCAAGACTAATAAAGATGGTCTTTTAAGGGTTGCTTCTTCAAACGCTCTGATTGTGAATCAAAATACAGGCGAAGTGTTATTCGCTAAAGATACTAACGTTTTAACTTCTATTGCTTCTGTTACTAAGCTTATGACTGCCATGGTAACTTTAGATGCAAATCTTCCTATGGATGAAGTGATTGCCATTACCGATGAAGATGTAGATACGTTAAAAAATTCAAGCTCAAAGTTGCCAGTGGGAACAGTATTGCCTCGCTCAGAGTTGCTTAAAATTGCTTTAATTGCCTCTGATAATCGTGCGGCATCCGCTCTTGGCAGAAATTATCCAACAGGAAAAGCTGGTTTCGTAAATGCCATGAATATTAAAGCATTACAACTTGACATGACACGCAGTGAATTTGCAGACCCTACAGGGCTTAATAATCATAATATATCGACAGCTGAAGACCTTGTGAAGATGGTAAAAGCTGCATACCAATACCCTGAAATTAGAGAAATCACAACGACAGCTTCATACGAAGCTTATGTTAAAGGGCACCGTGCGCCGGTAAATTTTAATAATACAAATGGACTGATTAGAAAGAGTGACTGGATTATTGGCTTATCAAAAACTGGCTTTATCCAAGAAGCTGGAAAATGTCTTGTCATGCAAGCCATGATAAGTGGACAGCCTATGATTATCGTGTTGCTTAAATCCTATGGAAGTGCTACTCGAACTGCAGATGCAAATAGAATTCGTAAATGGATTGAAAAAACCTCTTCAGTTTCTTATTTAAATCAATCCAAACAAGATAGCTAAACTTTTTTAGCTTTTACGGCCTTCTTCTTTGCTGCAGGTTTTTTAGTAGCTACTTTTTTCTCAGATGCTTTCTTGACCGTTGTTTTGTTAGCTGCTGTTTTCTTTTTGCCCTTGCTCGAAGCTTCTTTGGTAGCAATAAGTATTAGAGCCTCTTCCAAAGTAATTTTTTCGATATCTTGATCTTTTGGCAAAGTAACTTTGGTAGATCCTTTTTGAAGGTATATACCATAGCGACCATTAAAGACTTCAACGGAAAGATTTTCTTCGGGGTCGTTACCCAAAATTCTTAAAGGAGCATTTTTAGCAATAGCTTCTGCAATCAGCTCAAGGGCTCGATCCAGTGTGATATCAAAAATAGATTCGGATCTTGGAATAGATTTAAATTTGCCGTCATAATTTACATAAGGCCCAAAACGTCCAATATTTACAATCACTTTTTTACCTGTTTCAGGGTGGAAGCCTAGCTCTTTAGGAAGCGATAAAAGATTTAATGCTGTAACTTCATTTAAATCACTCAATGAAATTTCTTTAGGAACGCTAACGCGCTTAGGTTTCTTTTTGCTGTCTTCTTCTTGAGCGCCTACTTGAAGATAAGGTCCATAGGGACCAACTAATAGAAGAACATCTTTTCCAGTTTCAGGATCTTTGCAAACAAGAACAGGCTCATTCGGAGTGCTTGAATCACCATTTACATTCCTTGTGTAATCGCAATCGGGGTAGCCTGAGCATCCAATAAATTTACCTCTTCTGCCAAGTCTCGAGAATAAAGGTTTGCCGCATTTAGGACAGTCTTCATGAATGGCTTCTTGAGTAATTTCAGCTCGATCGATATTTGATTTTTCAATAATTGTTTTATTGAAGTCATCCCAAAAACTTTTAAGAAGCGGTATCCATTCTTTATTATTTTCTGCAATTTCGTCTAAAGAGCTTTCAAGGCTGGCAGTAAAATCATAATCAACATAGCGGGTAAAATGCTCAGTTAAAAATTTATTAACTACACGACCTACATCAGTGGGCATAAATCTTTTTTTATCGAGAATGACATATTCACGATCTTGAAGCGTTGAAATAATACTTGCATAGGTAGAGGGTCTTCCAATGCCATATTCTTCCAAAGATTTTACTAGGCTAGCTTCTGAGTATCTGGGAGGTGGCTCAGTGAAATGTTGATCCCCATAAATTTTATCCACAGTTAGAATTTCACCAGTTTCAAGCGCAGGTAATTTAAGAGAGTCTTCATCTTCATTTGAAGCATCATCTAAGCTTTCAGTATAGATGGCAATAAATCCTGGAAATATGAGCGTTTGCCCAGTTGCCCTAAATAAATTTGCATCAGAGCCAATTGCAAGATCAACACTCACGGCATCAAACTTTGCTGGCGTCATTTGACTCGCTAGAGATCGCTTCCATATCATTTCATATAACTTAAATTGCTCAGGAGATAGTCTACCAATAAGACTCTGAGGTGTTCGGCTGATATCTGTTGGTCTAATTGCTTCATGAGCCTCTTGCGCATTTTTTGATTTCGTTTTGTAAAAAATAGGCGCTTTAGGTAAATAGTCTGATTCAAAATTTGACTGAATGTATCCTCTAATTTGATTCATCGCTTCATTTGAGAGTGAGAGTGAATCAGTTCTCATGTAAGTAATTAAGCCTACGGCACCACCGCCAATATCAAGACCCTCGTAAAGCTGCTGGGCAATTCTCATAGCTCGACTCGTTGTAAATCCCAGTTTGCGGACTGACTCTTGTTGAAGTGTTGATGTGGAGAAGGGGGGTGCAGGGTTGCGCGTTCTTTGTTTTTTTTCAACGCGCGTTACTCTTGTTTTTCCAGCGCTTTCTAAAAGCAACTTGCCAACAATATTTTCGTGATCTTCTTTTGAAGTAATAGTAAATTGCTCTACTTTTTTGTTGTCGAGCTGAATAAGTTTTGCCTGAAATTTATTTTTAGTTTTTATGGAATCTAAATGAATCGTCCAGTATTCTTGGCTGATAAATTTTTCGATTTCAATTTCTCTTTCAATAATAAGTCTTAGTGCTGGGCTCTGAACTCTTCCCGCTGATAATCCTCTTCTAATTTTCTTCCAAAGTAGAGGTGATAAATTGAAACCTACAAGATAGTCGAGTGCTCTTCTAGCTTGCTGAGCATTCACAAGGGGCATTAATATATCTCTGGGATGTTCAATGGCATACTCAATAGCTGATTTTGTAATTTCCTGAAAAATGACTCTTTTAATTAACTTATCTTTAGTTAATTTTTTTTCATTGAGTATCTCCAGGATATGCCATGAAATAGCTTCTCCTTCTCGGTCAGGATCCGTAGCTAGATAGACTTCATCAGATTTTTTTACGGCCCTTGCGATTTCATCAACATGCCTGGAGTTTCTTTCAATAATTGCATAATTCATTTTGAAATTATTATCTGTTTCAACGGCACCTGTTTTTGGAATAAGGTCACGCACATGGCCATAAGATGCTAAAACTTCGAATTTATTGCCAAGATACTTTTGAAGAGTTTTGGCTTTAGATGGTGATTCAACAATTAAAAGTTTAGACATTAGGAGTTTCTAGATCAAAAATTTGGATGAATAATAAATTTAAATCTTGATGTGTATAAGGCATCTATACTAACTTAGTTGAATAAATTACGTTAATTAAATTTAAATAATGATTTTAAGAAGCAATATTTTCTGCAAATGAAGGGATATTATTCAGGCTTGCATTAAGATTTCTAATTAAATCTTCTGCGAAAAGGAGATCGTCAGTGTCGTCTTTGTTAGATTGACTAAGATTTTCGAAGTCATATAGTTGTCGGTCTCCTAAGTGAGAGAGTTCAACATTTGATATGGCTTTGTATATATTGTTAATTCGCCCCGGCTGCTCTTTCTCCCACTCCGTCAGCATTCCTTTTATTTTTTTTCTTTGAAGGTTCTCTTGTGAGCCACATAAATTACAAGGAATAATAGGAAAATTCATACGAGATGCATAGCTTGCGATCTCTTTTTCGGAGCAGTAAGCCAAAGGCCTAATAATGATATTTTTATTATCATTAGAGATTAGCTTGGGAGGCATAGCTTTTAATTTAGAACCAAAAAACATATTAAGGAAAAGCGTTTCAACAATGTCATCACGATGATGACCTAAAGCAATTTTATTAATATTAAGCTCTTTTGCCGTTCTATAAATAATGCCGCGTCTTAGACGTGAACACAAAGAGCAGGTAGTTTTACCACTTGGTATTTTTTCTTTAACGATTGAATAGGTGTCTTCAGTGACAATAAGATGTTCAACACCTAAATCTTTTAAAAAATTAGGTAATACGTCCGCTGGGAATCCTGGTTGTTTTTGATCTAAATTCATCGCAATAATATCAAAATGAATAGGCGCTCTTTCTTTGAGAGCTAATAAAAACATCAGCAATGAATATGAATCTTTTCCGCCGCTCATACATACCAGAACCCGATCATTATTTTCAATCATATTAAAATCAGTGATTGCTTTGCCAGTTAAGCCTATAAGTTTATTGCGCAACTTGAGAAAGTTATTGGTTGCATCAGTTGGAATTTGTGAAATCATAGCGAGATTGATCTTCCCCCATCAACAGCTAAAATATGACCTGTAATAAATGGAGCATCCAGTACTAAAAATTTGACTGCCTTGGCAACATCTTCTGGCGTACCCATTTTTTTTAATAGCGTTTGAGAAATAACCCTTTGTTTATAAATATCGTTAAATTCTTCATTATTTTCAGGCCACAAAACCGGACCAGGAGCAACAGCATTAACCCTTACATCTGGACTTAGTTCTTGAGCCAAGGATTTTGTTAATGTAGCAAGACCCGATTTGGCAATGCTATAAATAATATAATTTTTCTTCGGTTTATCTATATGGGTATCTGTAATATTTATAATGCAGCCTTTAGTTTTAATAAGCTGATCTGCTGCGAGTTGAGATAAAAATAAAGGGGCCTTCAAATTGCTGCCAATTAGATCGTTCCAATTTTTTTCATTCATTTGCCCAATTTCTGTGGGGTAATAACTTGAGGCATTATTTATAAGGATATCTAATCTGCCATATATATTGATTGTTTCGTCTATTAGACTAGGCAATACATCCATATTCACAAGATCAGCTTGAATAATACTTGCGGAATCTTTACGAATTTTATTAAGATCCTTTTGAAGCTTTTTTGCTTCATCAGCTGAATGACGATAGTGAATCATTAAATCGATATCCGATTCATGAAGTAGCTTGCAAATTGCTTGCCCAATTCTTTTAGCGCCACCAGTAACTAGAGCAATTTTTCTATTAGATTTCATAGGTTTATGTATAAATGATTTCACTCTATTATAATCTAATACCTATGTCATCCATGCCTATAGCCTCGGAAATTGAGATTCAATTAAGCGAGCAATTAAAAACAAAAATCATTCAATCTATTCATTCTAATCATGGATGGATAAGCTTTGATCGCTTTATGGAGCTTGCACTTTATGACCCTGAATTCGGTTACTACACTGGAAGTTTAAGAAAGTTTGGTGAAAAAGGTGACTTCGTTACAGCCTCTGAAATATCAAG
>CANMPB010000003.1 GCA_947499625.1 Methylophilaceae bacterium | reverse complement strand
TCTTCTTTATATTGTGTCATTATTTTATATCGTGAGAATTCACGTATTTTATTTATAAACTCTATAATAGCCCATGTTCATCATGTCCTCTATCCATGCTTAGTTATCGACACGGCTTTCACGCAGGCAATCATGCAGATGTGTTAAAACATGTTGTGCTCACACTGATCTTAGATTATCTCAAACAAAAAAATAAGCCTTATTGGTTTATTGATACGCATGCAGGAGCAGGTAAGTATTCGCTTGAAAGTGAGTTTTCTAATAAAACATCTGAACATCTTGATGGTATTAGTAAAGTCTTTCATGACGAAAAAAAACCATTAGCTTTAGCAAAATATACAGAGGTGATCCGACGTCTCAATGGCGGTGATCAATTGAAGCAATACCCTGGCTCCCCCTGGATCGCAAGTCAGATGCTATCTCATGAAGACAGGATCAGGCTCTTTGAATTGCACCCCACCGACTTAACTTCACTTCTTCATGTGTTAGGTAAAAAGCAGAATACTAAAATCTATGGTGAAGATGGCTTTCAAGGATTAAAAGTTCTTATTCCACCACCTCCAAAAAGAGCGCTTATTTTAATCGACCCCTCTTACGAAATTAAAAATGATTATCTTAAAGTGGTGGAATCCTTAAAAGACAGTTTAAAACGTTTTGAAACGGGTATCTATATGGTTTGGTGTCCTCTGATTGATCGAACAGAGCCCTTAGCCATGCTCAAACAACTTCAAAAATTGAATGTTAAAGAATGGCTTTATGTAAGCCTTTCGATTGCTAAACCTAGTGATAATATTGGGATGTTCGGCAGCTATCTTTTTATCATCAATCCGCCATGGAAACTCCATGAACAATTACAAGAAATCATGCCGTATTTAAGCAAGCAATTAGCGCTTAACGGCCACGGTTCTTATGAAATTGATGCAAAAACCAGTTAAAATAACACTATACATCTCATAGGATTTCTTCATGCAATTGTCAACGCTAAATGCCCTGTCTCCGCTAGATGGAAGATACGCTAAAAAAGTCGATAATTTGCGCCAGTACTTTAGTGAGTTTGCACTCATTAAATTCCGTGTTGAAGTTGAAATTAAATGGCTCCTTTCATTGTCTGATGAAAAGGCGATTAAAGAAGTTACAATTCTGAGTGCATCAACACGAGAATCACTCCAAAAAACTATTCAGTCCTTTAGTGAAACTGATGCCGCTGAAATTAAAAAAATTGAAGAGACAACAAATCACGATGTAAAAGCGGTTGAGTATTGGTTAAAAAATAAATTCAAAGATAATCAAGAAATAAAAAGTATTTCAGAATTTATTCATTTTGCATGCACCTCTGAAGATATTAATAATCTGTCGCATGCTCTCATGATTAAACATGCCAAAGAGAGTGTTTTGACACCTCACCTCGAAAGCATCATTAAAAAATTAAAAGATCTAGCACATGATTTAAGTGGTCACGCTATGTTAGCAAGAACCCATGGTCAAGCTGCAAGCCCAACTACGATGGGCAAAGAAATAGCTAATGTCGCTTATAGATTACAAAGACAAATGAATCAATTTAAAGCTCAAGAAATTCTAGGTAAAATTAATGGTGCTGTAGGTAATTTCAATGCACACATGACAACTTATCCCGAATTTAATTGGCACGCATTTTCAAAAACATTTGTAGAGTCATTTGGTCTTACTTTCAATCCCTATACTACACAGATTGAACCGCATGATTACATGGCAGAGCTCTTTCAAAATATGGCAAGAATGAATACGATTCTGATTGATCTCAATCGAGATATGTGGAGCTATATATCACTTGGCTATTTCAAACAAAAACTAAAAGAAAATGAAGTAGGCTCTTCTACTATGCCTCATAAAGTAAACCCTATTGATTTTGAAAATTCAGAAGGTAACCTTGGCATTGCAAACGCTTTATTAGGTCACTTCTCAGAGAAGCTTCCTATCTCAAGATGGCAAAGAGACTTAACTGACTCTACTGTCATTCGGAATATTGGTTTAGGTTTTGGTTATACAATTCTTGCTATTGATTCTTGTCTTAAAGGACTTAATAAATTAGAAATCAATGCACAAAAATTATCTGATGATTTAAATCATGCTTGGGAAGTTTTAGCTGAACCTATTCAGACTGTGATGAGAAGGTATGGCATTGAAAATCCATATGAAAAACTTAAAGAGTTAACGCGCGGCAAAGATCACATATCTAAAGAAATCATACAAGCTTTCATTCAGCAACTTGAAATTCCTAAAGAAGCCAAAGATGGATTACTTCGATTAACACCGGCAACGTATATCGGTGATGCTATTCAGTTAGCAAAAAAAATCTAATGAAAGAAGTTTTAGTTCTTTACTACTCTTATGGGGGTGCGGTTGGAGAAATGGCCACATTTATTGCGAGAGGTATTGAATCTATTCCTGGTGTTAAAGCCAGAATTCGAACTGTGCCTAAAGTGACATCTACCGTTCAGGCTTTAGAAGATAGTATCCCTAGCGAAGGCCCTCCTTATGTTGACCACAAGGATCTTGAAGAATGTATAGGACTTGCCATGGGAAGCCCTACGAGATTTGGTAATATGGCAGCGCCTCTTAAATATTTCATCGATAGCACTATATCTTTATGGTTAAGTGGAAGCCTTATTGGAAAACCTGCTTGTGTATTTACTTCTTCAGGCTCTCAGCATGGTGGTAATGAATCAACACTTCTTAGCATGCAACTTCCATTACTTCATTTAGGCATGATCATTATGGGCGTGCCTTACTCAATTCCAGAATTAAGTAGTACTAAAACAGGGGGCACACCTTACGGACCTTCGCATGTAGCTGGAGAATCTAATAAGGCCCCAATATCTGAGGACGAGAAAAAAATATGTCTCGCTATGGGCAAGCGGCTAGCTGAAACCGCACTCAAACTTTCAGCATGAAAAATTATCTCCAATTAGGGGCTTCCGTTAGTCTTATCTGTCTTATTTTTCTTTTGTGCTCTTGGGAGTTATTTTTAGCACCCTTTAAAGGTCAGAGCTCATGGTTGGTTCTCAAAATCATACCGCTTCTCATTTTAATGATGGGTATTCTTAAAGGAAAAATTTATACCTACAAATGGTCTGGCATGCTCATATTCATTTATTTTATTGAAGGCGCTGTTAGATCCTATTCTGATCTAGGTCTATCATCTAAAATAGCACTTCTTGAAGTTTTTTTAAGTGTTGTATTTTTTCTATGTGCAACGTTTTATGTGAAAGTCAGTCGCCCGTAATATGAATATTCTTTTATCTAACGATGATGGTTTCGACGCACCCGGTATTAAAAAACTTGCAAGCTATTTAAAAAAAATAGCGCATGTCACTATTGTCGCACCCGATCGAAATAGAAGTGGTGCAAGTAATTCTTTATCGCTTGATCATCCATTGACTGTCACAGAAGTTGAAAAAGATTATTACTATGTCAACGGCACACCAACAGATTGCGTGCATTTAGCATTAACGGGATTGCTAGACAAGATGCCAGACATGGTGATTTCTGGCATTAATAATGGCGCCAACATGGGCGATGACACTATCTACTCTGGAACAGTAGCAGCTGCTATGGAAGGTTACTTATTAGACATTCCCTCCTTTGCTATTTCGATGTCACAACACGAAGCAACCAATTTTGAAACAGCTGCATCTATTACAATTGATCTTATTTTGCATTACCAAAATAACAAACCTAAAGAAGCTATGCTCTTAAACATTAATGTGCCTGATATTCCTTTAGAAAAAATTCAAGGGATTCACATCACAAGACTTGGAAAAAGACATAAAGCGGAATCTGTAAATAAAACACAAGATGCTGATGGCAATACCTTGTATTGGGTCGGTGCTGCCGGCTTACCTAATGATGGAGGGGAAGGTACTGATTTCTATTCAGTCGGCCATGGCTTTGTATCTGTATCACCTATTCACGCAGACCTTACAAGACATAATCAAATTAATGATTTAAAAACATGGATGAATAACTTTAAATGAGACTGAATTTTTTTATAATTTATATGGTGCTATTTACCTTGATAGCTGGATGCGCATCCAATGCGCCAGCACCAGTCAGTGAGAAAAAAATTCCTACGGATAAATCAACTGCATCACAAAAAAATAAATCTGTCGCGAGAGTTAAAAGGGATCCAAGCCAACCATGCCCAGATATTTATATCGTCAAACCAGGTGATACGCTTTATAGCTTAAGTCTTGATTGTGGTTTTTATTACAAAGAAGTTGCCCAGGCTAATGATATTAAAGAGCCTTATGCGATTAAAGTGGGCGAAAAAATAAAATTTGATCAAGTTAAAACAAACAATCCTGTTGTCACTACAAATGAAATTAAAAAAAATGAAGATGTCGTTACTACACCATTAAAAAATAATGAAGAAGCAGTTGCTAATACGGAAACTTCACCTCAACCCCAAACAAAACCAGCCACAACTGGGATCAACCACCTAGATAGTCCTAAAGCTTATAGAGAGAAATATACGGATGAAGCCTATAACCATAAGACGATGACACCACAATCGCAAACTACCAATAATGTCGCGCCAATAACATCTAAAGAAACTGCGCCTATGGCTTTAGAAGATAAATTAGATTGGCAATGGCCCACGAAAGGTAAATTAGAAAATCTTTTTAATGAAGCGCAAGGCCAAAAGGGAATTGATATTGTAGGAACGCTCGGTCAAGAAATTAAAGCGGCTGGCCCAGGTAAAGTCATTTACAGTGGCGAAGATCTAAAGGGGTATGGCAAACTTGTAATCATTAAACACAATAACTCTTATTTGTCTGTGTATGCTCATAACAAAGAACTTCTCGTTAAAGAAGGTCAGGTCATTATGAAGGGACAAAAAATTGCAACGATGGGTGATTCTGGAGCTGACAAAGTGAAACTTCACTTTGAAATTAGAAAACAAGGTCAGTCAGTCGATCCAACTACTTTTCTCGGGCAACCCTGATTTCGCCTTTAGCTTCTCTGTCGTAATAATCTCTGACAGTTGACATATCGTGTTCTCTTGCCCACTTGATGATTTCATCAAGCGCTGAGGCACCGATTTGACCGATTTGAGTATGAATACCTGCTTGCTCTCTAATAATAAGAAGGCCTGGTATTTTATCAACTTGGAAATATTCACCAATTTCTGGTTCTGCTTCTATATCGACCATACCAAATAGAATATCTTTATTCTTTTCTGAGGCTGCTTCAAATAACGGCGTAAATTCAATACAAGGCTCACACCATGGCGCCCAAAAATCTACGATCACAAAATCATTATCTTCGATTGTTTTTTTAAAGTTCTTTTTTGTAAGCTTTACTGTTGCCATCTAATGTCCTAGTTATATTCGATTAAAAACTATAACGACTGCTCGCCCCATTGGTTGGTATAAAAAACCTCTCTTAAGGGTTTACGCTTTCTAGCTTCTTTTTCTTTAGCCAATGCTTCAGCATTCACTTTTTCTATAGCGAGTGGATAACCAATCGCATTAAAAGACATTAAATCATACTGGCTTGGAATTTGAAATAATTGTCTTGTTTTTTCAACATCAAATCCACCCATTTGATGAGCCACCAACCCCAAGCTTGTGGCTTGAAGACAGATATTTTCTGAAGCAGCGCCTGTATCGTATTGGCCCCATCGGTTAGTTTTCTCATTATTTGAGAAGTTTTGATGGGCACAAGCCAAAATTAAAATAGATGCATCCATAGCCCAATTTTGATTCCCAATAGACAGGCAATTAAGCGCCTGCGTCCAAGGGGTCGCGTCCTTCTTATTAAATACAATAAATTGCCACGGCTGATCTCCCATACATGAAGGGCTCCATCGCGCCGCTTCCATAAGAGATAAAAGTAATTCTTGAGAAACAAATTGAGTGGGATCGTAAGCTCTGGAACTCCATCTATCTGCCAAAATCGCATGGATGGGCTGTTCGGTAATCGCTGGTTTTTTCATTGAGAAACTATCTTTATATTTAAAGTTGTCTCTATAATAAAGATAGTTTTCACTTCCTTCAAATTTAATTAACAAGGATTCCATGATGATTCAAAATGAACTCCCGTCCGAATTTAAAGGTATTAATCGATTTGCTATCAAAGCAATGTTGTATTTAAACGGCTTTGCTCATATTGTTATTGGTTTAGCTTTGGCGACATCCATCATTATGTTTACTTGGCTTTTCTTTGTTGAAATCAGTTCCGCAGCGCATGCCAACAATCTCATTCATGGGTTTATTCATGCACTTGGTACATTAATGTTGCTTTGGTCGATATCAGCCCTTATTTCAGCTGAAATGCGCTACCTCAACGGAAGTAAATTGGAAGTTGAAACTTTTATTGAGGTTGTGATGGTGCTCTTTCTTAGAAAGCTGATCGTGCTTCCAGTTCAGGACGCAAAACCCAACTTTGAAGAGGTTGGTATTTGGGTAGGAGGTGCATTTCTAATTGGCGTTCTTTATATCCTCGTCATTCGTTTTAGAAAAGTAACCCCTGATTTTAAGAGAAAATAAACTACTTCATGACTGATGAAGATCTTAGGTTTATGAAGCTGGCTCTAGAGCTAGCAAAAAAAGCTGAATTAAAAGATGAGGTGCCTGTAGGCGCTGTCATTGTTCAGGATGGTCAAGTTATTGGCAGAGGCATGAATACATCAATTAGCGATCATGACCCCACTTCCCATGCTGAAATTAATGCCATAAGAGAAGCTGCTAAATTCATCAAAAATTATAGATTAAAAGACTGCTCGATTTATGTGACCCTTGAGCCCTGTGCTATGTGTGTAGGGGCTATTCAACATGCGCGTATTGGAAAAATTATCTATGGCGCTCCGGACCCTAAGACGGGTGCTTGTGGAGGAATAGTTAATCTCATCGGCGTCAAAGAAATTAATCATCATGCAGAAGCTATGGGTGGCGTCTTAGAAAAAGAATGCAGCCAAATACTCAAAGATTTCTTTCTTTCAAAAAGAAAAAAGCCGTAGAAAACTACGGCTTTTTTTAATTTCAACAAAAACAAATTTAGTCTCTGTTACCTAAAAGAGCCATCAATAACTGAAGTAAATTTACAAATAAGTTATAAATGTTCATATAAAGTGCTAACGTTGCCATGATGTAGTTTGTTTCTCCACCATTCACAATGCGGCTTACGTCGTAGAGAATAAATCCAGAAAATAATAAAACTGCAACACCAGACAATGCTAAAGCCATCGCAGGTATTTGGAAAAATAAATTAGCAAGCGAAGCTAAGATGAGAAGAATGATACCAATCATCAAAAATTTCCCCATAAAGCTAAAATCTTTTTTAGTTGTAGTTGCAATCGTAGCTAAGGCTAAAAATATTGCAGCTGTGCCGCCTGCCGCTAGACTTACGATTTGAGCACCATTACTTAACTGGAAGGCTATTTGAAGAATCGGGCCTAACATCACACCTAAAAATAAAGTTAGCGCCAATAATAAAACAACGCCTAAGCTGTTGTTGCGATTTGCTTGAATTGCGAAAAATAAACCAAACATACCTGCCATCAGCATAATGGCAAACATAATTGGATGTTGTTGAGCAAATGAGAAATTCATGCTCATACCTATATAAGCACCTATTGCAGTTGGAATAAGCGTTAAACCAAGTAAAGCATAAGTATTTCTCAGTACTTTATTTGTCGCTAAAACTGATTGCGACTGGCTTTCAATTCTTATATTTTCTTGCATATGTTTTCCTCTTAAAAGTTTTTTATACATTCTATAGATTATATAACTTGCTCAAAAGTTTCAATATTCATTTAAATTATTTTACATAGCCATAATCTGACCTGTCATCTCCTTGAAACCTTTTTCTTGTGTTATTTTTAGGGCTACTTGAGGATCTTTAAAGCCTTTCATGGTAAGTAGCCTCCCGATACTTTCAGATGACATCTTCCAGTCCAATTGAGCCAAAACTTCATCGACCAATTGAGGGTTATTACATAATAAAACCATGTCACAGCCGGCGTCGAGCGCCTTTACAATTCTATCCTTCATTTCACCGCCAAGCATAGCGCCCTTCATGCTCATATCGTCACTAAAAATAGCCCCTTTAAAATGCGCCTTTTCTCTTAATTGATTTTTAAGCCAAAAGTGCGAAAACCCAGCCGGATCATTATCTGCGGCAGAATATAGAACGTGCGACGGCATCACTGCATTTAATCCATGCTTAATCAATGAGATAAAAATACTCATATCTTTAGATTCAATTTCGTCGAGCGCTCTCGTATCTTCCGAAATACTTAGATGTGAATCGGCCTTAATATACCCATGTCCTGGAAAGTGTTTTCCAACGCCATGCATGCCCCCTTCGTTTAAACCTTCCAAAAGGTGAGATGCCAAAGCTTTAATAGCTTCAATATCGCCATGAAAGGCTCTATCTCGAATCACGGTACTTTCGCTGTAATCAATATCTAAGACGGGTGTAAAACTAAAATCGATATCAAATACCCTTAATTCGATCGCGATAATTTGACCAATTAAAAAAGCTAAGTGGTTTGCTTTTTTGGGGTCATTATCCCAAATTTCACCTAACTTTCTCATAGCAGGGATAGTAGTAAAGCCCTCTCTAAATCTTTGTACACGGCCACCTTCATGATCCACAGCGATTAAGAAGTCATGACCCCTTGTCTTTCTAATAGCATCTATTAATGTCTTTAATTGAGAAGTGTCTTGATAGTTTCTTGCAAATAAAATAAGTCCGCCCACCATGGGGTGCGAAACTCTTTTAATGTCCTCATGGGTTAATGCAATCCCTTCAACATCAATCATTAATGGGCCCATCCTCATTTTGATTGAGTAGCGTTCATACTATTTAAAAATAAAAGGATTGAAATTCGTGCTTGTATCAAAATGATCTAGATTTTCTTTCTTTTTTAGAAAAGCAACAACCTTATAAATCCCTGGTGTAAATAAAATCTCTATCAGTGTTTTGGCAACGAACTGTGCAATCACTACTAGGATGATTTTGTCATTTGGAATAACACCGCTATTATAAAAAGCTAATGGATAGAATAAAATAGAATCAATCGCTTCACCGGCAATGGTAGATCCGATCGTACGGCTCCATAAATATTTTCCTTTTGTCATAATTTTCATTTTTGCCAATACAAAAGAATTTACAAATTCGCCTGCAGCAAAAGCAATCAAACTTGCTAGAGAAACTCGCCAGGCTGAGCCAAATGCAATTTCATAGGCCTCTTGATTGTGCCAATAGGGCGCAGGTGGAAGTGCCACAATCATCCAAGCCATAAAAGATGCAAAAGCAAGCGCCGTGAAACCTGCCCATATCACTCTTCTTGAAGCGGCATAACCGTAAACTTCAGTTAAGATGTCGCCAAAAATAAATGAAATAGGGAAAAATAAAACCCCAGCACCGAAAGTAAGAAGACCAAAAAATGGAACCTCCACTTGAGAAATTTTTGCAGGGCCAATTAAGTTTGATGTGATTAATACCGTCACAAATGCTGCCATGACAAGATCGTAATATCGGTATTGGTTTTTATACATATTAGATTTCATTGATCAATACATGATCGCCTACATTAATTTGATCAAATAAATCGATGATGTCTTGGTTGTCCATGCGGATACATCCATGCGATACAGCCTTGCCTAAACCAGCTAAATCATTAGTCCCATGGATGTAGATAAAACGCTGCATCGTATCTTGATTTCCTAGACGATTAAATCCAATCTCAAGACCTGAAAGCCAAAGTATGCGCGTTAAAATCCAATCTTCTTTTGAGTTGGTTGCTGACATTGATGGATGCCATATTTTTCCTGTAAGTCTTCGAGCTGCAAACAGAGCATAAAGAGGTGCGCCTTGACCAATTTTTGCACGAACGATATGTTGGCCTAAAGGTGTACAAAAACTACCTTTATTTTGACCTATGCCTTTTTCTGCAGTGGAGATCACAAAAGATTTTACCCGAACATTATCATCACGATATAAATGAAGCTTCTGATCTGCGATTGAAATTTTAATATGCATAGTTAAATGATTTTTAAGATTCCGTTTTTACAAATAATGCAATAGATTCAACATGTGAAGTATGTGGAAACATATTTACAATACCAGCTTTATCTAATTTGTAACCCTTCTCATGCACTAATATTTGAGCGTCTCTTGCTAAGGTCGCTGGGTTACAAGATACGTAAACAATGACTGAAGGATGAATGTCATCATCAATAAGTTGCACCAATTGAAATGCACCATCCCTTGGGGGATCGATGAGCCATTTGCTTGCGCGACCTAACTTTAATAAGGATTCTTTAGTAATTTCGAATAAATTCATACATTGATATTCAACAAAATCGTTTAGGTGATTTTCATCTCGACATTGCTTTGCTCTTTCTATAAGCGATGCCGACCCTTCGATACCCATGACTTTTGCGCCACTGGTTGCGATAGGTAATGTGAAATTTCCTAAGCCGCAGAAAAAATCGAAAATACGATCATCTTTTGATGGCTTTAATAAACTCATTGCCCTTCTTACCAACACCTGATTAATGAAAGGATTAATTTGCGTAAAGTCATAAGGCATAAAACTAAACTGCAGCCCAAATTCTTTTAATGTATAAGAAAGCTTAACGTCATCTTTCTTCGATAAAGGTTTAATCGTATCAGGCCCTTTGGATTGCGTCCAAAATTGCACGGGGTGTTGAGATGAGAATGTGTTTAAAAGCAACTCATCATTCGCATTTAATGCGTCTAGTATTCTTAATACTAGTACTAAGTGATTTTGATCGGCAGCAAATTCGATTTGAGGAATCTTATCTTTAATCGAAAGTTGCGTCATTAAGGCTTGAAGTTGGGGCAAGATATCGGAGAGGCTTTGAGGTAGCACTTCGCAACTAGAAATATCAGCAATGAAATGTGTTCTTTTTTCATTAAACCCCACAAGTGCTTTATTTTTCTTAACAACAAACTTGACTCTTAAGCGGCCTTTATATCGGTAATGCCATGAAGGACCTGCAAGAGGGGTTAGTATTGTTTCAGGTTTAACTTTACCAATGCGGGATAATGTATTTTCAAACACTCTTTGCTTAGCTGCAATTTGTGCTTGGAATTCAAAATGCTGCATAGAACAACCGCCACAACGATTAAAGTGTTCACATTTAGGCTTCACTCTTAAATTAGATTGCCGGATCACTCTTTCTGTAAAAGCAATTTCGTAACTTGGCTTTTTAACATAAGACTCGCATTCGACAAGCTCACCCTGAAGCGCACCTTCCACGAAAATAGCTTTACCATCGATATGGGTAACACCCCTCCCCTCTTGGTCAATATTTTCTATTGTGGCGAGTACTAATTTTTTTTTAGGTGTAATGTCGTCTTGCATTTAGAAATGTTTAAGATTTCCAAGCGGACAGAAATTCATTCCAATAATCTTTTTGATATTCTTGAATTGTATTTTTAACTAAATGAATTTCGGCTTCATATTCATTTTGATTGAGATGGCCTCTGATCAATTGAAATTTAAGATATACAAGATAAGTATTGGCGACATCAGTTTCACAATAATCTCTAATCGATTGAATATCGCCTTCTCTGTAAGTGTCCCAAACTTTACCGCCATCCATACCTAGCTTGCCCGGAAAGCCACATAGCTTTGCAATATCATCTAGAGGGGCATTATTTTTACCTTGAAACATAGCTAAAAATTCCATTAAATCCGTATGACGTGTGTGATATCGACTTAAATAATTATTCCATTTAAAATCTTTATCTATCTCACCCATGTCTAGATACTTGGATGCGTTAATGCCATGCATTAAAGCCCTATAATTTAATACAGGGAGATCAAATCCTGAGCCATTCCAAGATACAAGGTTGGGGGTATATTTATCAACGCCATCAAAGAAGCGTTGGATGACTTCTTCTTCTGGATCGTCAACCTCTCCAAGCGTCCAAATCTTTAACTGGTCTCTTTCTCGAAGGACGCACGAGATAGCTACGATTTTTTGAAGATGATGCTGCAGGAAGTCAGAGCCATTTTTTTGTCTTCTTTTATAAGTAGCTGCATTGACGACATCATCATCAGATAAATTTTTATCTAATGTATATAAAGACCTAATGCCTTGAATATCAGGAATAGTTTCAATATCAAAAACTAAAATAGGAATCAATGCATTAGCTCGCAAATAAATTAGAAGATAAATAACGATCGCCGCGATCACAAGCAATAGAGACAATCACGGCATCTTTATTTGCTTTCGCGATTTGAAGTGCGATATAAAGTCCGCCACCAGTTGATGCGCCAGAAAAAATACCTTCTTCTTTTGCAAGCTGTCGCGCAGTCTCTTCGGCATGTTGTTGTGAAACATATTCAATGCGATCAATATTTTTTGCATTATATATTTTCGGCAAATAGGCTTCCGGCCATTTACGTATGCCTGGAATCTGAGCACCCTCTTCTGGCTGCACTCCAATAATTTGAATATTTTTATTTTTTTCTTTTAAGAATTGCGAAGTACCTACAATCGTACCTGTGGTACCCATGCTTGCAATAAAGTGCGTGACACAACCCTTTGTGTCTTTCCAAATTTCAGGGCCTGTAGTCTCATAATGCGCTTTAGGATTATCAAGATTATTGAATTGATCTAATACAAAACCTTTGCCTTCTTTTTGCATTTTTATGGCGGTATCTCTTGCAAGCTCCATACTGCCCTCTTTTGAAGTCAGAATAAATTCTGCGCCAAATGCTTTCATGGTTTGTCGTCTTTCGATGGTTTGATTTTCTGGCATTACCAGAATCATTTTGTAACCTTTCATCGCAGCCACCATAGCAAGTGCTATACCTGTATTCCCAGACGTGGCTTCAATGAGTGTGTCGCCAGGTTTAATCTCGCCTCTTAATTCAGCGTTATGAATCATAGAAAACACAGCCCTGTCTTTGACTGAGCCTGCGGGATTATTCCCTTCCAACTTTAAGTGGATAGCACTACTTGAATTTCCGTGCATCCGCTGCAGAGCAACGAGTGGTGTATTTCCAATAAAATCTGCTAATTGCATTACTTTAAATTCATCCGAAATAAAAAAACGGTATAGATAAAAAATGATATGAATCCAATTAAAGCTAATTCAGGGATCGTAAGGCCTAATAAAGTCCAATCAATATGTGAACAGTCACCTGTGCCTTTAAAAAGCAAATTCAAAGCTTTTGAGAATGGAAAATTTTCAAACATATAATTTAAATCAACACCGCATTCATTTGGAACATGAATGGCTTTTGATTGAATCAAGATATGTTTAAAAGAAAATACCATGCCCGTGATTGAAGTGATCGATAAAATCACTAAAGATAACTTTCTAATTAAATATGTAGGCTTTATAAACGCATTAATTAAGAAAAGTAACCCCAGCGCCATAAAAATAATTCTTTGCGTCACACATAAAGGGCATGGTTCGAGGTTGAATTTTTTTTGAATGAAGACTGCTAATGCAACTAAAAAATAAGCGGCAACAAAAGCAATTAAATGGGCTTGTCTATGTGATAAAAAAAAATTCTTCAATTAAAGCTCTTTAGTTATTCATTAACTCTATAATGAAGATAATTGTAACGGATATCCTTCTAGTTTGATTAATTCAACGCCAATAAATAGCTCCAAACCTAACGAAGCAAGAGTTTTTTCTGTCAAAGAAATTAACCGTCTTGTAAGGGAGCTCCTTGAACAAAGCTTTCCCTCATTTTGGATTTCAGGTGAAATCTCTAATTTTATAAGCGCATCCTCTGGACACTGGTACTTTTCTCTTAAAGATGATGAAGCTCAAGTCCGTTGCACCATGTTTAAAAATAAAAATATGGCGGCTGATTGGATGCCTGAAAATGGGGAAAAGATTGAAGCGAAATGTTTTATCGGTTTATATGAGGCCCGGGGTGAATATCAACTCAATATTGAGCTCATTAGGCATGCAGGAGCGGGACTTTTATCAGAAGCCTTCAATCAATTAAAAGAAAAACTCCTCAAAGAAGGACTTTTTGAAGATTCTCGCAAAAAATCTATACCTCAATTTCCTGCATCTATTGGCGTTATTACCTCCCCCACAGGGGCTGCTGTCGAGGATATTTTAATTACGCTTAAAAGGCGAAGTCCTCATATTCCAGTCATTATTTATCCCAGCCTCGTTCAGGGTAAAGAAGCACCTCTAGCAATTGTGAAGGCCATTGAAACTGCGAATATGAGAAAAGAATGTGATGTGCTTATCTTGGCGCGCGGCGGCGGTTCGATTGAAGACTTATGGGCTTTTAATGAAGAAGTCGTAGCGCGAGCGATTGCGGCATCAAAAATACCAACAATTACAGGTGTTGGACATGAAACTGATACGACTATAGCTGATTTTGTCTCTGACTTAAGAGCCCCCACGCCCTCAGGCGCTGCTGAAATCGTGACAAGCCATACTGTTGAACTTATCAAAACAATTCAAGTTTATAAAAACCAATTAAATAAAGTCATGGCGGTTCTTGTTCGGGAAGTCATGCAGAAAATTGATTATCTAGAGAAACGTCTTATATCACCTCATCAACAAATTCAAAGGCAAAAAGAACAGATTCATCAATATATACAAAGGATTAATCAAAGTATGAAAAATGCTGTGATCCAATATCATTTGCACATCGATAAATTAAAATTAAATTTAGGTCACTTAAGCCCTCATGCTGTTTTATCAAGAGGCTATTCAATCATTACGAATGTAGACGGTGAGATTGTAAATAATGTAGCCCAGTTAAAGCTTGATGATAAAATTCATATTCAATTAAACCATGGGCAAGCTGACGCAAATATTTCAGATCTTAAAGATAAATAATTGTAAATTGATTTAAAAAAAATACGCACACATGGAAGATAAAAAAAATCACAAAGTTTCTCTAGCTACACTTTCGCTTTCAGCATTAGGTGTTGTGTTTGGTGATATTGGCACAAGCCCGCTATATACCATGAAAGAAGTTTTTTCTCTTAGTAAACATCCTGTTGCACTTACTGAGTTTAACGTCCTAGGCATACTTTCTCTTATTTTCTGGTCACTCATTATGATTGTGTCAGCTAAATATGTTGCCTTTATTATGCGAGCTGACAATAGAGGTGAAGGGGGCATTATGGCTCTACTCTCCCTTGCTAATAAAAATGCACTGAGTGGTAACAAAAGAAGTTTGATTATGATTTTAGGTATTCTTGGGGCATGCATGTTTTATGCGGACGGAATGATTACACCTGCAATTTCTGTTTTATCTGCGATCGAAGGTCTTGAAGTTGTAGCCCCCTCTTTAAGTTATCTTATTATTCCTATAACTCTTGCAGTGTTGTTTATTTTATTTTACGCACAAAGCAAAGGAACGAATGTGGTAGGCGCTTTCTTTGGACCCATTATGTTTTTTTGGTTCTTAACACTTGCATTATTGGGGATTATTAATATCGCACAAGAGCCACACGTGCTCACAGCCATTAACCCATTACATGCATTTCATTTCTTCCAGCTGTCGCCAATGGTGGCATTCGTAGCATTAGGTGCAGTCGTTTTGTCAGTCACCGGCGCTGAAGCACTTTATGCAGATATGGGACATTTTGGAAGGCAACCGATTAGACTTGCATGGTTTATTTTTGTACTTCCAGCGCTTACATTAAATTACTTTGGACAAGGTGCATTAATTATTAGCAATCCTGAAAATATTAAAAATCCTTTTTATCTCATGGCACCTGAATTTCTTGTCATACCTCTTATTATCTTAGCAACGCTCGCAGCAATTATTGCTTCACAAGCTGTAATTACCGGCGCTTTTTCAGTCTCCAGACAAGCACTTCAATTAGGATTCCTACCAAGAATGCATGTCGAGCATACTTCCGAAAATCAAGAGGGGCAAATTTACCTTCCAAGAATTAATTGGCTCTTAATGATTGCGGTGATGGCTTTAGTGGTGACCTTTAAAAGCTCAGGTAATCTTGCAGGCGCTTATGGTATTGCAGTCACAGGTGATATGGTCATCTCAACACTTCTCGCAAGCTTTGTATTCTACGAAGTATGGAAATGGAATTCCACCAAGACATTTATTTTCATGACAATTTTTTTAATGATCGATCTTGCATTCTTTAGTGCAAATATTTTAAAAATACCTGATGGTGGTTGGTTCCCAATTTTGATTGGCTCTGTTATTTTTGTTTTAATGACGACCTGGAAAAAAGGGCGAGCACTTCTTTACAAGATACTTAAAGGTGAGGCTATTGAGATTCATTCATTTATTGCTTCTATAGGTGCTAACCCTCCGCCTCGCGTGGAGGGTACAGCAATATTTTTAACACCCAATCCAGATGGTGTGCCACATGCCCTGCTTCATAACCTCAAGCACAATAAAGTGATTCATGAAAAAGTCATTGTTCTGACTGTGATGTTTATGGATTACCCTCATTCACTTTCAAAAGACCTTGTGAGTGTTGAAAAATTACCTTATAACTTTTATAAAGTCACTGTGAAATATGGATTTAAAGACCAGCCTGACTTACCCAAAGATCTTGCCCTATGCTCGAAAAATGGTCTCAATATTGATCCTATGAATAGCTCTTATTTTATTGGCAAGGAAATTTTATTGGCAACACCAAAAGACAATATGAATTATTGGAGAAAGAAATTGTTTATCGGTTTATTTAGGAGTGCAGAAACCATTACCAATCAATTTAAATTACCTCCCAACCGCGTGGTTGAATTGGGAAGCCAAGTATTGTTTTAAGAATGAAATATAGCGTTTTATTTTTCTTAGTATTTCTTATCACGGGCTGCGCTTCTACAACTCTAAAAAATCAATCAGACGTCGATAGAAAACAACTCTTACTTATGCCCCAATCTATGGTGGCAAGCATTGCTAGTGATAGCTACCAAAACGCGCTTAAAGCAGCGAGTAAAAAAAATAAACTTAATGTTGACCCTTTCCAAGTCAAGCGCGTCAAAAGAATTAGTAATAGACTCATTGCTAATGCAAATTATTTTAAACCTGAAGCGAATCAATGGGCATGGGAAGTAAATGTTGAAGATAGTGACGAAGTAAATGCTTATTGTATGCCTGGAGGGAAAATCATGGTTTACTCAGGCCTCATTCGAAAGCTCAAAGCAACGGATGATGAATTAGCAGCTGTGATAGGGCATGAAATCTCTCACGCACTTCGCGAACACGGACGCGAAAGAATGTCGACCGCTGCTATTCAGCAGTTAGGTTTAATTGGTTTTGCAGCTTATATCTCTAATACAAGCAATCGAAATAGAGCCAATGCCACAATGCAAGCCGCTTCATTAGGTACCACCCTCTTTTTCGCTCTCCCCAATAGTCGCACACAAGAAAGAGAGGCCGATGCTATTGGCCTTGAGCTTGGTGCAAGGTCTGGCTTTAATCCTTTTGCTGCAGTAACTTTATGGGAAAAAATGAAACAACAAGATACAAAAAAACCACCTGAGTTTTTAAGTACTCATCCATCGGATGATAATCGTATTAGAGACCTCACTGATCTTGCCTATAAATTAAAACCTCTCTACGAATCAAGTCGACCACGCTAATTACATTAGACTTTAATGTAAAATACTGTTTTAACTAAAAAAAACTCTCATGGACCACTTAAAATTAATTATCGAAAATGCTTTTGAAATAAGAGCTGAAATCAATCCAAAAAATGCGTCTAAAGAAATTAAAGATACTGTGGATGAAGTCCTTAACGGCTTAAATAATGGATCGCTGCGAGTAGCAACACGTATTAAAGATTCCCAAGATTGGGAAACGCATCAATGGATAAAAAAAGCGGTACTACTCTCTTTTAGACTCTACGATAACGAAGTTATGAAAAGTGGTTATACGAATTACTTTGATAAAGTAAATTCAAAATTTGCTAACTTCACAGATGAAGATTTTAAAGCAGGTGGCTATCGTGTTGTGCCTAACGCTATTGCAAGACGGGGTTCATTTATCGGTAAAAATGTTGTACTAATGCCTTCTTATGTCAATATCGGCGCTTATGTAGATGAAGGTACGATGGTTGATACTTGGGCAACCGTTGGTTCATGTGCGCAAATTGGCAAGAACGTTCACCTCTCAGGAGGTGTTGGCATTGGCGGAGTGTTGGAGCCTATTCAAGCAGGCCCAACTATTATTGGTGATAATTGCTTTATTGGTGCTCGATCAGAAGTGGTCGAAGGTGTTGTAGTTGAAGATAACGCAGTTATTTCTATGGGCGTTTACATTGGCCAGTCAACTAAGATCTATGATCGCGAAACAGGCGAAGTGACATACGGTCGCATTCCTAAAGGCTCTGTTGTAGTGTCAGGAAACCTCCCTTCAAAAGATGGCTCTTATAGTCTTTATTGTGCAGTGATTGTAAAAAAGGTAGATGAAAAAACGCTTGGTAAGGTTGGTATTAACGAGTTACTCAGAGGTATCTAAATCATGATGGTGTATGGCATTAAAAATTGCAGCACTGTCAAAAAAGCATTAACTTGGTTTGATAGTCATCAAATTAAGTATGACTTTTACGATCTCAAAAAAGATGCATTAGATGTGGCTACTTTGACTGCATGGTTTAAAAAGTTACCGGGTCATTTAACTTGGGATATGCTAATTAATAAATCTAGCATGACTTGGAGAAATCTTACAGACCGAGAAAAAAAACTTGCCGATAACCAAGAAGCTGCGGTTCAGTTAATTATAGAAAAACCAACATTGATGAAAAGGCCTTTGGTGGCTATCGATAAAAGACTAGTATCACTTGGATTTGATGAAGCAGTATTTAAACAATTATTTAAAAAATGAAAAATGACTAAAACACTAGAGCTTGCTAAAAATTTAATTGCTAGAAAATCTAATACGCCAAATGATGCTGGTTGCCAAGATTTGCTTATTAGCCTCTTAGAGCCTTTAGGTTTCAAATGCGAGAAAATTAAATCGGGCGATGTAGAAAACCTATACGCACGCAAAGGCACTGAAGCGCCCTTCTTCGTTTTTGCAGGCCATACAGATGTTGTCCCTAGTGGCCCGGTTGATCAATGGATATCACCGCCTTTTGATCCCACAATCAAAGATGACAAGCTCTATGGTCGAGGCGCTGCAGATATGAAAACATCTATTGCAGCCTTTATTATTTCCATCGAAGAATTTTTAAAAGAAACTAAGGGCTTTAAAGGTTCAATTGGATTAATCATTACTTCTGATGAAGAAGGTGTTGCAGTCGATGGCACTGTCAAAGTGGTTGAACTTCTTAAGGAGAGAAATGAAAGAATTGATTTCTGCCTCGTGGGCGAACCGACTTCACATCTAAAATTCGGTGACATGATTAAAAATGGCCGAAGAGGATCACTCTCAGCAAAACTTACCGTAAAAGGTATCCAAGGCCATATTGCGTACCCCCATTTAGTAAAAAATCCTATTCATATGGTTGCGCCCGCTATTACAGACTTAGTGAATATGTCCTGGGATGAAGGTAACGAATATTTCCCTAAAACATCATGGCAAATTTCAAATATCAAAGGTGGAACAGGCGCTACAAACGTTGTTCCTGGTGAAGTAGACATCCTTTTTAATTTTAGATATTCAACAGCAAGTACCTCTGAAAATTTAAAAGAAAGAGCGCACGCAATTTTAGATAAACATAAACTCGATTACGTTATTGATTGGGAGTATTCAGGTAATCCTTATTTAACAAAAAAAGGAAAGCTTGTAGAAATCTTATCAGACGCTATTAAGGAAACTGTAGGTATTACGCCTGAGCTATCCACAACAGGTGGCACTTCAGATGGTCGTTTTATTGCGAACATTAGTGATCAAGTTGTTGAGTTTGGTCCGCTTAATGCCACGATTCATAAAATCAATGAATGTATTGATATAAAAGATATTGAACCGCTTAAAAATATATACAAGCTTACGCTTCACAAGATCCTCACTTGAGCCAAACGCAAATATTGAACGAACTTTTTTCAATTCGTGATTGGCTAAGATACGCTGTTAGTCAATTTGAGAGTTCTGATGTATTTTTTGGCCATGGTACTTCTAATGCATATGACGAAGCTGTCTGGCTCATTTTTGGCTTCCTACATTTACCTCACGACACAATAGAAAACTTTTTAGATGCTCACATCACGAGTAAAGAAAAAAAAGATTTATTATTTTTAATTGAAAAAAGAATTATTGATAAGGTCCCAACAGCTTATCTGCTTAATGAGGCATGGCTCAGAGATTATAAATTTTATGTTGATGAGCGCGTCATCATTCCTAGGTCTTTAATTGCAGAATCATTAAGCGAAAATCTTTACCCATGGATTGATGATCCTGAAACAATTTATAGTGCGCTTGATTTATGTACCGGAAGTGGCTGCTTAGGCATCATGATGGCACATAGCTTCCAGAACGCTGTAATTGATCTCGCTGATCTCTCAGACAAAGCATTGCAGGTAGCCCAAATTAATGTTGACCATTATGGATTACATGATCGCATTGAATTAATTCGATCTGATTTGTTTAATGAATTAAAAGGCAAGAAATACGACCTCATTATTTCGAATCCTCCTTATGTCAATCAAGCTTCCGTTAATAACTTCCCTATGGAGTTTTTAAAAGAACCTAGCATGGCTCTTGGAAGCGGGGACGAGGGTTTAGATCATACAATTAGAATTATTCATGAAGCAAAGCAATACCTTAACGACGACGGTATACTAATTATTGAAATTGGCCACAACAAAGAAGTTTTATTAAATAAATTTCCAACGATTCAATTTCAGTGGTTAGATGTTTCTTTAGGTAATGATTTTGTATTTATGCTACAAAAATCTCAACTATCTAATTAGATTTTTTTAATATCCGAATCACTTCTAATTCTTCTCTTAATTGGTTTTTTTCCAATTTTTTTAATTTTTTTGTCTAGTATTGCTTTTCGGTCAAGCTTCACTTTAGGCGCATAAGGTGATGGGTGTGCGTGCTTTTTACGTGCCTTAACTTTAATGAGGCTTTCATTGCGACTCACCACAGAGAAAGGCATGTCGAGCCATTTTAAAATATTCTCAACTTCCTTTACTTCAAGTTCCAACATCATGCCTCTTTTTACGCGCGAGGGGAGTGAGACAGAACCAAACCTGGTTCGAATAAGACGACTTACCGGCAGATTGAAATGCTCAAATAAGCGTCTTACTTCTCGATTTCTGCCTTCCATAAGGATGACTTGGTACCATCGATTAGCCCCCTCGCCACCTTGATAACGAATTTCATCGAATTTTGCTAGACCGTCTTCCAATTTAACGCCGGATTTTAAATTTAACATTTGCTCTTCAGTTAATTCGCCAAAGATACGGACGGCATATTCGCGTTCAATTTCAAATTTAGGATGCATAAGACGATTAGCGAGATCGCCTGAAGTGGTAAACATAAGCAGTCCTGAAGTGTTGATATCAAGACGTCCTATGGAAATCCATTTTTCATTTTTAATTCTAGGTAGCTTTGAAAATACTGTGGTTCTTTTTTGCGGATCACTTACTGAAACAATTTCACCTTCAGGTTTGTGATAAATAAGAATTTTAGGAAATTTTAAATCAAAGAAAAGATGGATTGTCTTTCCATCAATCTTGATAGCATCATGCTCATGGATTAATTGGCCTAATGTTGCTGGGCTATCATTCACATGCACACGACCCGCTTCAATATACTTTTCCATTTCTCGCCTGGAACCAATCCCAGATTGAGCAAGGAGCTTATGTAAGCGCTGTGTTTTAGATGGGGTAGTGGTCTTTCTTTCTTTAGCTAAGTCTTGATCTTGTGAACGCATAAAGTGATTTAAGTCATCAATGACTTAAAATTAAACATGCAAAGGAATTTCATTTTGAAGGAAGCTTTCAATATCAGGAAGCTCAGATAAAGATCTCAAATTAAAGTCATTTAAAAAATGTTTTGTTGTCGCATATAACGAAGGTCTGCCGGGCACCTCTTTTTGACCTATCACATCAATCCAATCTCTTTCTTGAAGTTGTCTGATGGCATTAGGATTGAGTGCAACACCCCTAATTTCTTCTATTTCGCCGCGAGTCACTGGTTGCCTATAAGCTACAATCGCCAATACTTCCATGACGGCACGGCTATATTTAGCTACTTTTTCTGGGCTTAATCTCATTAAGTAACTTGAGTATTCATCTCTCGCTTTAAAGCGATAGCCTGAAGCTACCAGAACTAATTCCATAGTGCGATCTTGCCATTCTGTTTTGAGTTCATCTAATAACATTCTTAATGTAGATCGCTCAATTTTTTCTGAAAATAACTTTTGTAAATCATCTAAAGATAAAGGGTTAGCACTCGTTAATAATGCTACTTCTAGTATTTGTTTAATTTTTGATATGTTATTTAAGTCTGTCATGGCTTAATTGATCTGCAATTTAATATAGATAGGAGAAAAACTTTCTTGCTGGGTAATTTTTATAAGTCGCTCTCTTGCTAATTCTAATATAGCTAAGAAACATACAACTAACTTTTGAACTCTATCTTCAGCCACATTAAATAATGACGAAAACTCCACAAACTCTTCTTCTTGAAGTTTTCTTAAAATCATTGTCATATGCTCTCTTACAGATAGTTCATTGCGAGTAATTTTATGTATCTCAAAATGTTTTGCGCGATTTAAAATATTTTTCCATGCTGAAAATATCTCATCAATTGACACGTCAGGATAGGTGATTTCTGTAATTTTTTCAAAATAAGCATTAGCCACATAAAGATCAACGCCTACCTGCGGCATTTGTGAAAGCTTTTCAGAGGCTATTTTGATGAGCTCATACTCCATCAGTCTTCGAACAAGTTCAGCGCGAGGATCATGTTCTGTATCAACCTCAGCAACTTTTTTAGGCAATAACATTCTTGATTTAATTTCAATCAAGACTGCTGACATAAGTAAGTAATCTGCAGCTAACTCCAGTTTAATTTCTTTCATCTTCTCTACATATTCCATGTACTGAATTGTTAAATCAGCCATAGGTATATCTAGAATATCTAAGTTATGTTTTCTAATAAGGTATAAGAGAAGATCGAGTGGCCCTTCAAAAGCTTCTAAATAAATTTCTAGCGCGTCTGGAGGAATATAGAGATCTTGAGGTAATACCTCAATATTCTCTCCATGGATTTTTCCAATTGCGGCTATTTGCAGCTCTTGATTCATTAGTAATTCAACCCCATCGCTTCTCTTACTTCTCGCATGGTTTCTCTCGCTAGTTTTCTAGCTTTTTCACAGCCCTCGGCCACGATATTTTTCACAAGGTCAGGATCTTCAATGTAATGAAATGCCCTTTCTTGAATAGGCTTAAGCTCTTTGTTAATCCCATCAATCACAGGCTGTTTACATTCAATACATCCTATTTTAGCTTCTTTACATCCTGTTTCAACCCAAGCTTTCACTTCATCACTTGAATACACTTGATGCAACTGCCATACAGGACAGTGATTTGGATTACCTGGGTCATTTCTTCTGACGCGTGCTGGATCGGTTGGCATCGTTTTAATTTTTTTCTCAACAGACTCAGGGGACTCCCTTAAGGCAATAGTGTTGTTATAAGATTTAGACATTTTCTGACCATCCAAACCAATCATCTTGGATGCAGGTGCTAAGTTATATTCAGGCTCAACTAAAATCATTTTGCCACCACCCTCCAAAAAGCCCAACAACCTTTCTTTGTCTCCTAAGCTTAAACCCTGATGCTCTTCAATTAATACTTGAGCCGAGTCCAGTGCCTCTTCGTCGCCATTTTCTTGATACGCTGTTTTCATTTCCATATAGAGACTACTTTTTTTAGAGCCTAATTTTTTAATTGCCTCCTCAGCCTTTTCAACAAAACCCGTTTCTTTGCCGTAGAGGTGATTAAAACGTCTTGCAATTTCACGAGTGAATTCAATGTGGGGAATTTGATCTTCACCAACCGGTACCTGGGTTGCTTTGTAAATTAAAATGTCCGCACTTTGCAATAATGGATACCCTAAAAATCCATATGTCGACAAATCTTTAGATGATAATTTTTCCTGTTGGTCTTTATAGGTTGGCACTCTTTCCAACCAGCCTAGAGGTGTGATCATCGAAAGTAAAGTATGAAGTTCAGCATGCTCAGGCACTTTAGATTGAATAAAAATAGTTGCTGTCGCTGGATCTACTCCTGCTGCAAGCCAATCCACAATCATTTCCCAAACGTTCTCTTCAATAATTTCAGGGGAGTCGTAGTGTGTCGTGAGTGCATGCCAATCCGCTACAAAGAATAAACATTCAAATTCATGCTGAAGGCTGATCCAATTCTTCAACACTCCATTGTAGTGGCCCAAATGAAGATTGCCTGTAGGTCGCATGCCAGATATGACGCGTTCAATAGCCATAACCTATACCTTAGCTCCTAAGCAAATATCCATAAAATTAGACTTTGACTAATTTGAATGAGTGGAAAAATAATTAAATCAAGCATGTGGGTCATTAATAAAACAATCAAAATTAAAAAGCCGTATCGCTCAATTTGCGCATACTTATATGCCAAATGAGTGGGCAATAAACTCACAGCAATTCTTCCTCCGTCAAGAGGCGGTAGTGGAATTAAATTTAATACCATCAAGGATAAATTAATACTAATACCTGCAATGCCCATTTGCTGCAAAAATAAAGACATCGACTCCGGAAAGTAAGCGCTTCTGCCAAATAAAATCGCCCAGAAGATCGCCATAATTAAATTTGAAAAAGGGCCAGCAGCAGCTACCCAAAGCATATCTTTTTTAGGATGGCGTAAATTATTAAAATTAACTGGCACAGGCTTAGCCCATCCAAATAAAACACCCCCTAATAATACTGTTAAGGCTGGGAGAATAATGGTACCAATGGGATCAATATGCCTTAATGGGTTAAGACTGATTCTATTTTGCTTATAGGCAGTTAAATCACCAAAATGCTTCGCAACATAGCCGTGTGCTGCCTCATGAACCGTAATCGCAAAGATGATGGGGATTGCGTAAACGGTAACTTTTTGTATAGCGGTTAATTCCATATATAGAATGTCATTTTATTTGAATATTCTTATATTCATTCAAGAAATATGTGTTTTTAAGAAAAAATTTAGTTCAGTAAGGCATTGACTTCATTCCAACTTTTCCATATCGGAATGCATGTTTCGGGGATTTTTGGTAAAGACCCCATCTCCCTGTAAGAAATTCCTGGCCCATGATAGTCAGAACCTGTGGATGCTAGGAATTCAAACTCTTCTGCAATTTTTGCAAATTTTAAAGACTGCTCTGTCGTGTGGCTTCCAGAAATAACTTCAATTCCCTGACCCCCCAACTCTTTAAATTCATTTAAAAACGCCAAAAGATTATTTTTACCTAAGTCATATCTTGCAGGGTGAGCAATAGTTGCAATGCCGCCACTTTGATGAATCCATGAAAGCGCATTTTCTAAGCTCGTCCAGGTGTGTTCAATAAAACCGGGCTTACCTTTCACGAGATAATTTTTGAATACAGTCTTGACATCTTTGGCATGCCCGGTTTCTACTAAAAATCTTGCAAAATGGGTACGACCTAAAATACCTGATTTTGCATATTTCAATGCGCCCTCTAAACTCCCTTTGATGCCTACTTGATCGAGTCCATGTGCCATTTGTTTTGCTCTCTCAAAACGCCCTTCTCTAATGGAAGAAAGTCCTTGCAATAGTGTTTTGTTTTGAGAGTCCACATTTAATCCAACGATATGAATCGTGTCTCTTTTCCATGTCACTGAAATTTCAACGCCATGAATTAAATGCATACCTAATAATTTTGCTTCTGATGTGGCCTCTTTCAAACCTTCCACATCGTCATGGTCGGTTAGAGAAAGTACTTTAATACCTTTAGAGTGCGCATGCTGAACCAGTCCGCTTGGGGTTAATAAACCATCAGATATAGTAGAATGTGAGTGAAGATCAATCATAGATATTAAGTACTTCAATATGAACTACCATAGTATCAGATAGTCTTTAGCAAAGATAATTAACGAAGCCTTGGGGTAATTTTACAAATGAAATTTCTATTCGATCTCTTTCCTGTCATCCTTTTTTTTATTGCATATAAATTTTCAAATATTTATACCGCAACATTAGTTGTTATTGGCGCTACATTCTTTCAGGTGATATATAGCAAGCTCGTTCATAAGAGAGTAGATAAGTTACTTATATTTAATGCAGTATTGATCAGCATCTTGGGTGGCACTACTTTATGGCTCCATGATGCAAATTTCATTAAATGGAAACCTAGTATTTTGTATTGGCTTTTATCAGGTGCACTTTTATTTTTTCAATTTTTCAAGAAAAAAAATCTTGTTAAAAATCTTATGGGAAAACAAATTCAATTACCTGAAAAAACTTGGAATCAAATCAACATAACTTCAGCTTTATTTTTTGTGGTCTTAGGCATACTCAATCTTTATGTCGCTTTTAATTTTTCAGAAAGTACGTGGGTTAATTTTAAATTATTTGGTATTACAGGATTAATCATGTGCTATGCCATCTTGATTGGTGTCTTAGCATCGAGTGCTCAACATAAATAATATGTTTTACGCTATCATCGCCAAAGATCATCAAGATAGTCTCGATAAAAGAATGGCATATAGACCAGAACATTTAGCGCGCATTAAAGCCTTGCAAGATCAAGGCAAGCTGCTACTCGCGGGACCCTTCCCTGCTATTGATGCAATCGATCCAGGTTTGGATGGTTTTGCAGGAAGTCTGATTGTGGCTGAATTTATATCGCTTGATGAAGCCATTCTCTGGGCGCATGAAGATCCTTTTTACACTTCAGGTGTATACGCTTCTGTTGAAGTGAAACCTTTTAGAAAAACGCTTCCTTAAATATTGATGCTTCAAGACCTCATTAAAGAAAGGCTCGCATTCTTAGAGCCCACGCATATAAGCCTTAAAGATTTAAGTGATCTACATAAAGGTCATAAAGGTAATACGGGTGGTGGTCATTTCGATTTAGAAATTACTAGTTCGCATTTTTTAGGAAAATCAACGATAATGAGGCATCGCCTCGTATACGACGCGCTTAAAGATTTAATTCCTCAAAAAATTCATGCATTAAGTATCAAAGCTGATTTGCCTTAAGGAATCACTCTTCAATATTAATAACCAAGGAGCCCTATGTTTTCTTTTATCAAAACCTTCGTTTTTGTTTTACTTATCCAACTTGGAATTTTAGCGCAAGCAGCCGATTTAAATATCACAGTCAATGGAAAACCTATTAAAAAAAATCTTTATGATTTTATAGTGAAAGACCTCGCAAGTCGCGGTCAAAAAACGGATGACAATCTTAATAATATGATTGTAGATCGTATGATTGCCATGGAGCTCATTAACCAAGAAGCAGAAAAAACTGGGCTAAGTAAAGATGTAAACTATGTTTTAAAAGAGGAGCTAGCGCGTAAAGAAATGTTATACAACACATTTTTACAAAACTATGTTCAAAAAAATCCTATTTCAGAATCTGATATTAAAAATGCGTATGAGCAATACAAGAAAGATTTAGGCTCTCAAGAGTTCAATGCAAAACATATTCTCTTAGCGAATGAACAAGAGGCTAAAGATGTGATTGCTGAGCTTAATAAAGGTGGTAACTTTAATAAGATCGCTAAAGATAAATCAAAAGACACAGGCTCAAAAGATAAAGGTGGTGACTTAGGTTGGTTCCCAGCTAACTCCATGGTTAAACCATTTGCTGAAGCACTGACTTCACTTAAAAAGGGTAACGTCACAACGATACCTGTACAAACGCAATTTGGTTGGCATGTCATCAAATTGGAAGATACAAGAGCGCTTCAAGCACCTGAATTTGATAAAGTAAAAGAAGGTTTAGCTAAAACGCTTCAACAAAAACAACTTGATAAGCTTGTACTAGATCTCAAAACAAAAGCTAAGATTTTGGATAGCCGTAAATAAAGAAATTATCCTTAGAAACGACACAAAGCCTGCGCTATGCAGGCTTTTTTGTATATAATAATAAGAATCATTATCATTTAGATATTTATGACTACCTTATTAGAGCTAGCAGAAGGTCAAAGTGGCATTATCCATAAACTCAATATGGATCGCTTACTTATTCAAAGGCTTAATGCCATGGGGCTTCGGCGTGGAAAAAAAATAACCGTTTTAAGGAAGGCTCAATTTAAGGGTCCTTTTCATATCATCATTGATACAACCGAACTCATGATTAGGGAGCATGAAGCTTCACTAATTAACATTACTTCTCCTGCTCTATGAAACGAATCGCTTTCTTAGGTATGCCCAATACTGGGAAGTCGACGCTTTTTAATCGCTTAAGCGGCTCATCTGCGCGCGTAGGTAATTGGCCCGGTATTACTGTTGATCTTCTTGCGGTTAAAACATTCTTAGGCGGCCATATGGCCGAATTGGTTGATCTTCCAGGCATTTATGATCTTCAAGGCTTATCTGAAGATGAAAAAATTGTGCAAAGCTTTATCAATCAGAACAAGATTGATTTAGCCATCGTTGTTTTATGTAGCGCTCAAATTGAACGACAGCTTTCTTTATTACTGCAACTTCAAAAACTTAACATTCCCTGCGTGCTGGCCCTTAATATGGATGACGAAGCAAAGAAAATGGGTGTCACTATTGATGCCATATTATTAGAAAAGAAACTTAAAACACCCGTCGTTAAAACTAGCGCTAAATATGGTGAAGGTATGGTTGAGCTTTTAAAAGCATGTACCCAAGTAATAAATCAAAAAGTCACTACTCCGATTAAAAAAATTAAGCCACTGAAAGCCTCCGATCAAATATCGAATGAAAAAACGATTCAGACTTTAATTAAGTTAGCCGTTAAATACCCTACTAAACTCAACGACAAAAATACTAAGAAATTAGATGCCCTCTTTTTAGATCCTCACTGGGGCTTGCCTATTTTCTTTCTTATTGTATTTTCAATTTTTCAGTTTATCTTTACGCTCGGTAAACCCATTCAAGATTTAATGACGCAATTCTTTAGTTTTTTTAGAGTGGATTATCTTGAACCGCTATTCACAAATCATCATGGCATTTTCCAAAGCCTGCTCTTAGACGGTTTATATCTTGGCGTAACTACAGTAGCCGCTTTTGTACCAATCATTATTCTCTTCTTCCTTATTATGAGTGTCGTGGAAGATAGTGGTTATTTTTCTAGGGCTGCATTTTTGATGGATACCTTGATGGAAAAAATAGGTTTAGATGGTAGAGGCTTTGTCATGATGCTCATGGGCTTTGGTTGCAATGTTCCGGCGCTCATGGGCACAAAAATTATGCGCACAAAAGAACTTCGTCTTTTAACGATGTTTGTAATGCCATTCTCGCTATGTTCAGCTAGGCTTCAAGTATTTTTATTTATTATCACAGCGCTCTTTAGCGCTAAATACGGGCCACTGGTTCTTTTCTGTCTTTATTTATTAAGCTTTTTTACAATCTTTATTTCAGCACTCATCTTTAAACATCAGTTTAAAAATAAAGAGCCTATTATTATTGAATTACCCCCCTATCGCTTTCCTACAATGAATCAGATCATCAAAAGAAGCATGCTTGAAATTAAGCATTTTCTAACGCGTGCAACCAAATTTATTATTATTGGCGTACTTCTTGTATGGGCGTTAACCCACTTCCCCATGGATGTGCCTATCGCCAGCGAGCTTACTTACTCAGGTCAACTGGGCAAATGGTTATCGCCTATTTTTCACCCCATTGGCATCAACGAACAACTAGTGATTGCTTTAATTTTTGGCTTTATTGCGAAAGAGATTGTGATTGGTGCATTAGCTGTGATTTATGGTGTGGAAGGTTCCGCATTAGCCCATCACCTTTATAGTAATGTGAGTCAAATACAGGCGATTAGTTTTATGATATTTACCCTCATTTATACACCCTGCCTTTCAACAATTGCTACACTTAAAAATGAATCTAAAAGTCTTTCATTTGTGATTTATTCAGTTTTCTGGGCGCTTCTTCTAGCCTGGGTTTTTAGCTTTATTTTCTATCAAACCTCGCTCTATTTTTCTGGTTAATTTAGTAAAAATTAACCAGGTTTAAAAAATAGCTTCTGTTAAAATCATAAGCTTAAAGTAACGTCTTAAAATACTACCCAAAACATGCAAAGCCAAGAAATTATTCATATCGCTGGCGGTCCAGCTTATTCAAAGTTTAGAAAAGAAAAGCTTCTTGGAAAACTTCAAACAGTTAATAGCCAAATCAAAGATATTCACTCTGAATACATTCATATCGTATGGTGTAAGAAAAAAATTACAGACTTAGAGAAAGTCACTTTAGAAAAAATTCTGCATTATGGCCCTAAGGCTCATACATTAAAGTTTAAACATAATTCCATTATCACAATTCCACGTCCGGGTACGATATCGCCATGGGCTTCAAGGGCCACTGATATTGCAAATCATTGTGGACTTCATAATATCAAGCGTATCGAAAGAGCTGTTGCCGTTTATGTTGAGTTAAAAGATGAATCTTTATTACCGAAAGATGAAAAGAAAGGACTTTCTGTATTACTTCATGATCGTATGACAGAAATTTCGATTTTTGATCTTGATGAAGCTCAATCTCTCTTTTCCCATTTACCTCCCAAACCCATTCAGTTCGCAAAGATTCTTGAAGGTGGCAAACAAATCTTGAATGATTTTAATAAAAATCTCGGGCTTGCTTTATCTGAAGATGAAATCGATTATTTGTTTAATTACTTTACTTCCATCAAAAGAAATCCTACAGATGCTGAACTCATGATGTTTGCTCAAGCAAATTCTGAGCACTGTCGTCATAAAATATTTAATGCCGATTGGGTTATAGATGACAAGACACAATCTAAATCTCTTTTTGGCATGATTAAAAATACACATCAGTTAAATCCAGGCAATACGATTGTGGCTTACTCTGATAACTCTTCTATTGTTAAGGGCGCTAAGGTAAATCGATTTTATCCAAATCAAAATGGCGTTTATGCAGATCACGAAGAATTAACTCACTTTATTATGAAAGTGGAAACACATAACCATCCGACAGCGATCTCTCCATTCTCAGGCGCAGCAACTGGGGCAGGTGGTGAGATTCGAGATGAAGGCGCAACAGGAAGAGGTTCAAAACCTAAAGCCGGTCTTACAGGATTTTCAGTTTCTAATTTACGCATCCCTGAATTTATTCAACCCTGGGAAAATGATATTTATGGCGCGCCTTCGCGCATATCATCTGCGCTCCAAATTATGATTGATGGTCCGATTGGGGGCGCTTCTTATAATAATGAATTCGGTAGACCTAATATTGCAGGTTACTTTAGAACATTAGAAATTAAGCATGATGATGAAGTAAAGGGTTTTCATAAGCCTATTATGTTAGCGGGCGGCATCGGAAGTATTAACGATATCCATACGAAAAAACATGCAATTCCTCCAGGCGCTCTTCTCATTCAGTTAGGTGGTCCTGCAATGCTTATTGGGTTGGGTGGTGGCGCAGCCTCCAGTATGGGCACTGGGCTCAATGCAGAAAATTTAGACTTTGATTCTGTTCAACGTGGCAACCCTGAATTACAAAGAAGAGTGCAAGAAGTGATTGATCGATGCTGGCAATTAGGCAAAGACAATCCCATCTTAAGTATTCATGATGTAGGTGCTGGTGGTTTATCAAATGCGTTCCCTGAATTGGTGAATGATGGTGGGGTGGGTGCGACATTTCAATTACGTTCAATTAATAATGAAGAGCCCAGCATGTCTCCGCGGGAGCTCTGGTGTAATGAAGCCCAAGAGCGCTATGTATTAGCCATTATAGAAAAAGATATTGATTTGTTTAAGTCGCTTTGCGAAAGAGAAAGATGCCCCTTCGCGATTGTAGGTATTGCAAAAAATGACAAACAACTCATCGTCGAAGATAGTCTTCTTAAAGAAGATGTTGTCCATATGGATTTGTCTGCCCTCTTAGGGAAGCCGCCTAAGATGACACGCAATGTTAAACGAAAAGAAAAAAATCTTAAAAGATTTACTACAGAAAATATTGACATCAAAGATGCAGCTTATCGTGTTCTTAGATACCCAGCTGTAGCAAATAAAATGTTCCTGATTCATATTGGCGATCGTTCAGTGACAGGATTGATTGCAAGAGATCAGCTTGTAGGTCCATGGCAAGTGCCTGTTGCCGATGTTGCCGTGACCTTATCATCATTTGATAGTTTGCTAGGTGAAGCTTATGCTATTGGCGAAAAAACGCCTATTGCGATGATCGATGTAAAAGCTTCTGTTCGCATGGCATTAGGCGAAGCTATTACCAATTTGTCTGCAGCCTCGATTCATCATTTAGAAGATATTAAATTATCAGCCAATTGGATGGCGTCTGCAGGGCATAAAGGAGAAGACGCTGCCTTGTTTGATGCAGTTGAAGAAATCGGTATGCGCCTTTGTCCTGAATTAGGTATTAGCATTCCTGTAGGTAAAGATTCCATGTCTATGAAAACAGCTTGGTTAGATGGCACAAAAGAAAAAGCGGTAATCTCACCTGTGTCTCTTATCGTAAGTGCTTTTGCACCCGTCTTTGATGCTAGAAAAACATTAACGCCAACACTGAATAGAAATCTTAAGGATAGTGGTCTTATCTATATCGATTTAGGTTTAGGCAAAAATAGATTAGGGGCTTCAGCATTCAATTTAGTCTTCAATGAAGTGGGCGATACACCTCCTACGCTTGATGATACGAAAACACTTAAGGCATTCTTTGATGTGGTTCAAATGCTTAAAACTGAAAACGTAATTGAGGCCTATCATGATCGATCTGATGGCGGTCTTTTTACAACGTTAACTGAAATGGCTTTTGCAGGGCGCTGTGGTTTGGATATTGATTTAACTGATTGCGGTAATGATATTAAAGCGATTTTATTTAATGAAGAATTGGGCGCTGTCATTCAGGTTCAAAAAAATCATATTTCTAGCACGCTCAGAAAGATTCATGAAGCGCTAAACTACCATGCCCTTCTAATTGGATCTATCAGTCCAAATCAAACAATTCATATTCAACATAAAAATGAAACTGTCCTTAAAGAGACAAGATCAAACTTGCAAAGTGCCTGGAGCGAAACATCTTTCAAGATGCAATCTATGAGAGATAATCCAGAGTGTGCCCTGGAAGAGTTTTCACAAATTTCAGATGACCTTGATCCAGGTATTAACCCAAAATTTGATTTTGAAATTCCACAGTCTTTTGCGATTAAAAAGATGAAGCCTAAAATTGCCATCCTAAGAGAGCAAGGTGTGAATGGCCATGTTGAAATGGCAGCAGCTTTCTCTACCGCAGGTTTTGAAGCGCATGACGTGCATATGTCAGATATTATTCAAGGTCAAAAATGTTTAACTGATTTTTCAGCGCTAGTTGCATGCGGTGGCTTTTCATATGGCGATGTATTAGGTGCAGGTGAAGGCTGGGCTAAGTCAATTCTATTCAATTCAAAAACACGTGACGCTTTTGCAGCGTTTTTCTCAAGGTCTGATACGATCGCGCTAGGTATTTGTAATGGCTGCCAAATGATGAGTAACCTTAAAGAAATCATTCCTGGGTCATCATTATGGCCACACTTTGTAAAAAATAGATCTGAACAATTTGAAGCAAGATTTGTATCAGTTGAAATTCTTAAGTCTAATTCTTTGTTCTTTAGCGGGATGGATGGCGCCATACTTCCGATCGCGGTGGCTCATGGTGAAGGCTATACAGAATATCAAAACCAGACTCAAGTGAATGATGTTTTAAATCATCAACTTGCAACAGTTCGCTATGTTGATAACTTCCATAAAGGAACTTCTACCTATCCTATGAATCCAAATGGCTCTCCTGAAGGAATTACTGGATTTACTTCTGACAATGGACGGTTTTCAATTATGATGCCTCATCCTGAGAGAGTTTATAGGACGGTACAAAATTCTTGGCATCCTAAAGCATGGGAAGAATTAGCGCCATGGTATAAAATGTTTGCAAATGCTTATCAATTTTTTAACTAAATGAAAGAGTCACTTAAATATGAATAAATTTTTTAAAACAACACTTACACTAATTTTACTCACTTTCTCAATGCAACTTTTTGCATTAACAGATGCAGAAGGAATCGAATTTTCAGGCGCAGTGAATGAAGGCAAACTACCTATCGTTAAAAAATATGTTGAAGTAAAAAAAGTAGATATCAATGCAACTTATTTTGCATGGAGTCCCCTTCTTATGGCGGCTGCTAAAGGTCAATTTCAAGTGCTCAAATATTTAGCAGATCATGGCGCTGATATTAATTACACTCATCCAATTACAAAAATGAATGCATTTCATCATGCTGCTTTTGACGGCAGAACTGAGATTGTTAAATACCTTGCATCCAAGGGCGCTGATATTAATAAAAAAATGAATGGTGGCGTATCTATTATCCGTGTGGTGAAACAAGAAAAAGGTGATCAAAAAATGGTCGACTTACTTCTTTCTTTAGGTGTAAGTGAAGAAGGCTGCGAAGATAAGTGTCTTTAATCAATAAGGCTTCTTAATTAAACTATGAAAAATTTGCGTGTATTTTTAATTTTATTATTAACACTTTTTACTGCCCCTTCAAAAGCACAAGATTCACTCAATGTAATCTCAGGGTTTACAAGCCCTGAGTCAGTTATTCAAGATGCTAAGGGAGATATTTACGTCTCTGAGATCGGTGAATTCAATAAGGATAGTGATGGAAAAATTACACGTATCTCAATTGATGGCAAACTTTCAACATTTGCAAGCGGAATGGACGATCCTAAAGGCTTAACTTTTATTGGTAAGTCTCTATATGTAACAGATAAGAACAGAGTTTTGAAGGTTGAGCCAGATGGAAAATGGGCAGTATTTGGAAGCACTATGGCATTTCCACAAACGCCTGTCTTTTTTAATGATATTACTTCAGATGAATCTGGCAATTTATATGTGAGTGATAGCGGCAACCTTAAAACAGGTGGCGCCATTTTTAAAATTGCTAAAGATAAGAAAATTACTATAATCCTCAATGAGAATACACCTGAAATTTTAGCGCCGAATGGTCTTTTAGTTGTTAAAAATGATCTATACGAAGTAGATTTTGCAAGCGGCATTTTATATAAAATCAATTTGAAAACAAAATCAATATCGAAAGTTGCTGAAGGATTTGGCGGTGGTGATGGGTTAATTAAATCTGGCGATAGTTTCTTCGTTAGTGACTGGAAAAATGGAAAGATCTTTAAAGTACTGCGTAACAAAGTAACTTTATATAAGGAAGGCTTTACAGCTGCTGCTGACATAGCGCTATCTTATGATAAAAGATCAATTATCACACCAGACATGAAGACTGGCTCCGTAACCCTCGTTCCTATTCATTAATTCATTTGGCTATGGAGTTAAGAGCTAATTGCCTAAAGGCTCTTGCCATAAACGATTTAAATGAGAAATTAAATCAAGTTCAAGATATATATGAATCTTTTAAGTCTAATCAAGTGACGATTGATTCAAAAGCTGACATTCAACATACCTACCATTTACCAGGTGCGCCACTAAAACCTCAACTTGTTCTGCCAAGACTTGTTGAAAAGAGATCAGCTTCTACTGAGCATGGAAAATTAATATTCATTCATGCGCTAACGCATATTGAATTTAGTGCGATTAATTTAGCGCTCGATATCATTTGGCGCTTTAAAAATCTTCCAGACCAATTCTATAGTGACTGGCTTCAAATTGCTTACGAAGAACATAGGCACTTTAACTTACTCAATGGCTATCTTAAAAAATTTGGTTTAAGTTATGGAAGCTTCAATGCACACAACAGCCTTTGGGAAATGGCTGATAGAACAAGTCACGACTTAGTTCATCGATTAGCGCTAATTCCAAAAACAATGGAAGCAAGGGGTCTGGATGTGACACCACCAATTATTGAAAAATTTAAGCAGCAAAAAGAGGATGACATTGCGGCTATTCTACAAGTCATTTATGAGGAAGAAATTCATCATGTATCTATCGGAAATATTTGGTATCGCTGGGCATGTGAATCTCAAAAAATAGACCCACATGAAACGTACAAAAAATTACTAGGGACTTATGATATTAAATTGAATTACCAAAAATTAAATACAGAAGCGCGTTATAGAGCAGGCTTCTTAAAAGAAGAGCTTATTTAAACCTTAAAAAGATTTAGTACGCCTTTAAAATCTGAGTGATTTAATTTAAATCGCGCGCTCTCTTGCACAACAGGCTTGGCGTGATACGCAATACTATATTGGGCTTCAGCTAACATCTTTAAATCATTCGCCCCATCGCCAATCACAATTGTATTTGATTTATCGATACTGAGTTTTGCTTGAAAATCTCTTACAGTTTGAGCTTTTACTTCATCATTGACAATTCGGCCTAATACTTTACCAGTCAGTCTCTTATCTTTAATTTCAAGTTGATTAGATATAGCAATATCAATCCCTAATTTATTCTTCACATAATCTGCAAAATAATCAAAGCCACCTGATACAAGCACTGTTGTCACATTATTTTTTCGACAGGCCTCAATCCATGCTTGGGTACCGTCATTCAACTTTAATCTTTCTTCTATCACTTTGAAGAGCATCTCCTCTCCAAGTCCTTCCAACAAAGAAACACGCTTGATTAGGCTTTGTGAAAAATCAATTTCGCCCATCATGGCACTTTTAGTAATTAAGGCTACATCTTGTTTTTTGCCGCACATATCTGCAATTTCATCAATACATTCAATCGAGATGAGTGTTGAATCCATATCCATCACACATAGGCTAAATTCACTTAAAGCTCTGTAATTATCTAGAACTGCAAAATCTAAATGCATAAGGTGAAGCTGTTTTTTTAAATCCACTGATAAGTCCGTTTCAATCTCATATAAAGCAGCAGTATCATTAATAAGCGAATATGAAAAAGCTGTCACTTGACCTAACATTGTAGAGATTTCCGTTAAATGACTTTGAAGACTAGATGGTGACTGGACTAATAATTTCATGGTGTGAATAAACGATATAAGCCTAGAAATGAATAATTCTAACATTGCTATGAAAATATAATTCTTAACTGGCATGTTTATCTAAATTCGTAGAAAATAATGCTTATTTAGTTCCTTTTTTATCATGAATCTCCACGAATATCAGGCCAAACAATTAATTGCAAAATATGGCATTTCTGTGCCAAAAGGTATTGCAATTAAGTCTGCAAATGAACTGGATCAATCCATAGCCCAGCTAGAATCTTCTTCTTATGTCATTAAAGCTCAAATTCATGCAGGTGGAAGAGGCAAAGCGGGTGGTGTTAAGATTGTAAGCTCTAAAAAAGAAGCAGCTGAGGTTGTAAATTCCCTTCTTCATAAAAAACTTGTCACTTATCAAAATAAGCCAGATGGCCAACCTGTTAATACCCTCCTTATAGAAGAGTCATGTGACATTGAAAAAGAATTATATTTTTCCATACTAGTTGATAGACAATCAGAAAAAATCGTCGTTATTGCATCTTCTGCAGGCGGTATGGAAATTGAAGAAATATCTAAAACTAACCCTGAAAAAATTGTCAGAGAAACATGCAGCCCAATTAATGGACTCATGGACTATCAATCCAGAAACATTGCCTTTGCTTTAGGTTTGCCTAACGAAATGATTAATGATTTCGTTAAATTTGCTAGAAGTGCTTTTAAAGTTTTTATTGAATACAATTTAGCCTTATTAGAAATTAATCCGCTCGTTATCACTTCCCATAAAAAAATTATTGCTCTCGACTGCAAAATAAACGTCGATGACAATGCCCTTTACAAACAAAAAACATTAGCTGAGCTCCGTGATTGGTCACAAAACGACTCTAAAGAAGCTGAAGCTTTTGATGCTGGGCTAAACTACATTGCACTTAATGGCAATATTGGTTGCATGGTTAATGGCGCAGGCCTTGCTATGGCTACGATGGATCTCATCAAGCTTTACGGTGGTGAACCTGCAAACTTTTTAGATGTGGGTGGTGGAGCAACCGCTGAAACAGTTGCCAAAGCTTTTAAAATTATTCTCGATGACAAAAATGTGCAGGTTGTCTTAGTTAATATTTTTGGCGGCATTATGCGATGCGATATTATTGCTGAAGGTATTATTGCTGCAATTAAAGAAGTCGGTATCAAAATTCCTATTGTCGTAAGATTAGAAGGAACTAACGTTGATTTAGGCAAAAGTCTTTTACAAACAAGCGGCTTAAATATTAAGGCCGCAAACACACTGACCGAAGCAGCAACGATCGCAACAAGTCTTATTAAAAAATAAAATGTCTATTCTTATTAACAAATCTACTAAGTTGATTTGCCAAGGGTTTACTGGTAAACAAGGCACCTTTCACTCAGAACAAGCGCTTGCTTATGGTACAAAATTAGTAGGGGGTGTCACGCCTGGTAAGGGCGGCACATTACATCTTAATTTGCCTGTATTTAATACAATGAGGGATGCTATTAGAACAACTGGGGCGAATGCCTCAGTTATTTACGTTCCTCCTGCTTTTGCTGCAGATTCAATTATCGAAGCTTCTGAAGAAGGTATTGAGATAATTGTATGTATTACAGAAGGTATTCCAATACAAGATATGATTAATGTGAAGGCTGCTATTCGCGCTAATCAATCTAAGCTCATCGGGCCGAATTGTCCGGGTGTTATTACACCTGGCGAATGTAAGATTGGCATTATGCCAGGGAGCATTCACATGCCTGGATCCATTGGTATTATTTCAAAATCAGGCACACTGACCTACGAAGCTGTTCAACAAACAACAACGCTTGGTTTAGGACAAAGCACATGTGTTGGAATTGGGGGCGATCCCATCAAAGGACTAAATTTTATTGAATGCTTACAAATGTTTGAGGAGGATAAAAATACCAAGGGCATTATATTAGTTGGTGAAATTGGCGGCTCAGATGAGGAAGCTGCTGCTGAATATATTAAGCAACACATTAAAAAACCTATTGCAGGTTATATCGCCGGTATTACAGCTCCTGAAGGGAAAAGAATGGGCCATGCAGGCGCTATCATTTCACAAGGCTCTGGTCTTGCAGTAGATAAAATCAAAGCATTAGAAAAAGTCGGCGTCAGTATGTCTAAATCTCCTGCGGATATGGGGCTCACTATGCAGGCATTATTAAAAAAATAAAAATTGTATAAAAAAACTCTTCTCATCTTTTTCCTGATTAGTTCTTTTTTTGCATTAATCGTAAATGCTGAAGAGTCTGTAAATTATCTTTTAACGGCAGCTTCAAAAGGCGATCTTGAGACAGTAAGCGCTATTTTAGACAGTGGCGGCAATCCAAATACCAAAGATGAAGATGGCGTCACAGCGTTGATGTACGCTGCAAGAAAAGATATGGATAAGATTGTGGCGCTTTTAGTTAAAAAAGGTGCAACAGTTAATGCAATTGAAAATAATGGCTGGACTGCGCTTATGTTTGCAGCAAAGAAAAATTATATGCGGTCGGCTCAGGTACTTCTAAACAACGGTGCGGATCCAAAAATAAGAGACAATGACGGGTGGAGTGCTTATGGATTAGCTGCTATATCAGGATTTCATGAAACTGTAGATCTGTTAATCAAGCATGGTATTGACCCTAACAATACTAACGATGCCGGCCAAACTGTTCTGATGTATGCCGCAAAAAATGGTGATATTAAAACAATTGAAACGCTGCTTGCCCATGGTGCCGATCCAAATATCGTAGATAAATATAAATGCAGTCCTCTTATTTACGCCGCCAGAGAAGGCAACTCAGACGCAGTAGGTCTTTTTATAAAGCGTGGTATCAAAATTGATTATGAAGATCAATTTAATTGGACAGCTCTTACTTGGGCCACGAAAAAAAATCATTTATCCGTTGCAAGGCTTCTCATAGGAAGTGGGGCTAATATTGACCGTAAAGATTCTGATGGCACACCGATTCTTCACTATGCTGTAGCAAATAAATCCAAGGAAATGATTCAACTTTTTATTAACTCAAAAGTTGATTTAAAAGCAAAAGATCGTTATGGACTAACAGCTCTTGTGTATGCACTTAAAGCTAAAAATTCAGAAATTGTTGATCTCATTAAAAATGCGGGTGGCAATTACTAAAAGCCATGAAAATCGCATTAGCACAAATAAATTCATTTGTTGGTGATATTGATAATAATAGCAATCTTATTATTAAGCGCGCTAAGGAGGCTTCTAAAAAAGGAGCTGAATTGTTTATTACTCCAGAACTTTCTATATGCGGCTACCCGCCTGAAGACCTCGTCTTAAGGGAAGATTTTCTTGGGGCATGCTCAAAAGCATTAAAAAAAATCGCGCAGGCCTTACCTTTTATCAAGGTAATCGTAGGGCACCCATTAAAAAAAGGTAGCAGAATATACAATGCGGCCTCATTACTTTTTAATGGGAAAATTCAAGGCACCTATTTTAAGCAAATCTTGCCTAATTATGGTGTGTTTGACGAGAATAGGTATTTTGCACCTGGTAAAAAAGCATTTATTTTTACGCATAAAGGCTTAAAAATTGGCCTGCTTATTTGTGAAGATGCATGGAGCATATCACCAAGCAAATTGCTTAAAAAAAAATCAGTCGATGGCATTGTAGTAATTAACGCATCTCCTTATGAAATAGGAAAATCTGATACTCGAATAAAAATTATTTCTAAGTTAGCCAAAGAAACTAAATCTACTGTTATTTACCTCAATGCAATTGGCGGCCAAGATGAGCTTATATTTGACGGCGGTTCATTTGCTGTTAGTAAAGAAGAAAAACTTATGCATCAATCATTATTCTTTAAGGAAGAAACAGCCATTATTGATGTATTTTTAAAAACGAATATTAAAACTACTAGCCATAAAAAGTTACATACTAGGGAAGCACATTTATATGAGGCCCTTAAATTAGCCCTCAAAGATTACGTAACTAAGAATAACTTTAAAAATGTACTTGTGGGCTTGTCTGGCGGTATAGATTCTGCTCTAGTTTTGGCATTAGCAAATGACACGTTTCCTAAAAAAAATATTACTGCTGTTATGATGCCATCAGAATTTACGGCAAAAATCAGTATTACAGAATCTCGTAAAATGATTAAAAATACAGGTGTTAATTACAAAGAAATAGATATTCAGCCTATTTTTAAACTTTTTAGAGAAACATTATCTAGCGAATTTAAGAATAAACCTTTTGATACGACGGAAGAAAATTTGCAAGCCCGCATTAGAGGTGTTTTATTAATGGCCCTGTCTAATAAATTTAATGGTCTTGTGATTTCAACAAGTAATAAAAGTGAAACTGCTGTTGGCTACACAACGCTTTATGGAGATATGGTTGGAGGCTTTGCACTTCTGAAAGATGTGCCCAAAACTTGGGTCTATAAATTAGTACAATATAGAAATTCTATATCAGCCATCATTCCAAATGAAATTATCCAAAGACCACCTACTGCTGAGTTAAGACCCAACCAACGTGATCAGAATAGTCTCCCTAAATATGAAATTCTTGATAAGATAATTGAACTCTATGTTGAAAATGATTTAGATGTAGCTTCTATTATAAAAAAAGGTTTTTCTAGTAAAAGCGTAAATCACATTATAAAGCTAATTAATAATAACGAATTTAAAAGAGCTCAAAGTCCTATAGGGCCGAAAATTACGCATAGGGCTTTTGGTAAAGATAGAAGATACCCCATTACCTTTAAACATTAATGCATATTAAGAAGGAAAGCAGATGAAGAAAATTGAGGCGGTAATAAAACCATTCAAGTTAGACGAAGTGCGGGAGGCTCTTTCTGAAATTGGTATCAACGGGATCACAGCGACTGAAGTTAAAGGTTTCGGGAGACAAAAGGGGCATACAGAGCTCTATAGAGGAGCAGAATATGTAATTGATTTTCTTCCTAAAATAAAATTAGATATTATTGTTTCAGACAAAATGGTTAAAAAAGTTATCGAAGCAATATCAGCAGCAGCGCACACAGGTAAAATTGGTGATGGCAAAATTTTTGTAAGTAATATTGAAGAAGTGGTGAGAATTAGAACTGGAGAAATAGGTGAATCTGCTATTTAATTAAAGAATAGCTTTCTAACCCTTTCCAAATCTTCTTGGGTATCAATTCCAGCCAATGGAGCATCTAATGATGCTACAACACCTATCTTATAACCAGCATATAGTATTCTGAGCTGCTCCAGCCGCTCAATATCCTCCAATTTAGCTTGCCCTATATGTTCATAATGCTTTAGAAATTTAGCGCGATAAGCATAAATACCAATGTGTTTGTAGAAACCCTCGTTACCGATCTTCTTTTGAGCAAATTCATCTCTCGGAAAAGGAATAGGAGCCCTACTAAAGTACAAAGCATGAGAATTTTTATCTAGTACGACTTTGACATTATTTGGATTAATAAAATCGTTGTAATCCGAAAGTGAATGACATGCTGTAGAGACAAGTATGTCTTTTTCATGATCTAAATATTCGGCAACTTGGTTGATCAATACTGGATTAATAAGTGGTTCATCGCCTTGAACATTTACGACAATCTCATCATCTGGCCAGCCCTCTGAGTTAACAACCTCGGCTAAGCGATCAGTGCCGGATTTATGGTTAACATTAGTCATGACTGCTCTATAACCAAATTTATCTACAATATCAAAAATCTTTTGATTGTCAGTAGCAACCAGAACCTCATTAGCATCACTTTTTAATGCCTGTTTTACAACATGTACCACCATAGGAATGCCACCGATATCTACCAAAGGCTTTCCCTCTAATCGACTGCTTTGATATCTCGCTGGAATAACAATTTTAAATGTCATGAATAATCTTCATTATCCTCAAGCGCCCTCGCTTCACTTTCGAGCAAGATAGGGATACCATCCTTGATTGGATAAGCAAGCCTAGCAGACTTGGATATAAGCTCATTCTTTTCTTTTTTATAGATCAGCGGACCCTTGGTAACTGGACAAACTAAAATTTTTAAAAGGTTTTTATCCATAAGTTATATGTCTCAACTTTTTTAAAATAAAATCAGTAAACTTCGAGTCAATTTCAGCGGTGATTGGCAAATACCAAAAATTACTTTTAGAGAACTTCTCACATTTAATAGCATCTTTTTCAGTCATTATAATATTCCTGCCTTTCATATTTATAAAATCTTTTTTCGTAAATCGATAGTGATCGTCATAGGTCGAGCTATTAAATATTATATTGAATGACTTGAGATAATTAAAAAATCTATCTGGATTGCCAATACCAGCTACCGCATGAATATTCTCTAAATGAACTTTATTTAAGGAAATTTTTTGCTTAGTCTTTAGATTGATTAAGAAATAACTCTTATATTTCATTAAGTAACTACCAGGTATCACTTTCTTATGATTGCATACAATGGCATCTACGGAACTCAATTTCTTCTTAGACTCTCTCAATGGGCCTGCTGGCAAAAGATATCCATTTCCAAATTTCCTGGTACCGTCAATCACTAGAATTTCTATATCTCGTCTTAGACGATAATGCTGAAGTCCATCATCAGACAAAATCACATCTATTTTTTTATACTTTTTAATAAGTGTTTTTGCTGCTAACACCCTATCTTTTGAAACAAAAACTGGCATATGAGTATGTTTTTGAATCAAAATAGGTTCGTCACCTACATCATCTACATTGCTTGTTTTATTAACTTCGCACACGCTGCTCAATTTAGAGCGGTATCCCCTACTTATGATAGCGGGATGGTACCCATTTTTCTTTAGTTCATTTGCAAGATGAATAACTAAAGGAGTTTTTCCTGTGCCGCCTGAAGTGATGTTTCCAATCACAATTACGGGAATCTTTAATTTAAAAGACTTTAAAAAATTAAATCGATATAGGTAATTTCTAATAGAGGATATTAGGTAAAAAATTACCGATAAAGGAAGAAGCAATAAAGAAGCTGAGCTTTTTGAATAATGTAGCTTGGAAAGAGCCTTGTATGCACTCAAAATACTACTTTAATCCTTTTTTATACAATATAGAATAATGTTTACATCTTTTGATCAATTCTTTGTGTGTTCCAATATCAATGATTCTAGATTTTTCAATTACAACAATTCGATCAGCATTTAAAATTGTAGACAGTCGATGAGCAATGACTATAGTTGTCCTATTTTTCATTAAATTATCCAATGCTAACTGAACATATTTCTCCGAATGAGAATCAAGTGCTGATGTGGCTTCATCGAGAAGCAATATAGGTGCATTTTTTAAAATTGCACGGGCAATTGAAATTCTTTGACGCTGACCTCCTGACAATCTAACACCCCGATCTCCAATCTCATGATCCAGTTGATTTTCAAGTGGCTCAACAAATTCCCATGCATTAGCGGCTATTGCAGCTTTTTTAACCTCTTCTTTAGTTACGGACCTATCTAAACTGCCATAAGCTATGTTATTCATGATTGTGTCATTAAATAAAATTGTATCTTGGCTTACCAATGAATACTGACTACGCAGATTTTTTAACTTTAGATCATTAATATTAATACCATCTAAAAATATTTCACCTTGTTCAATTTCATAAAATCTTGGTAATAGATTAATAAGTGTTGTTTTTCCTCCGCCTGATTTACCAACAAGCGCCACTTTTTCACCAGGCTTAATATTTAAATTGATCTCTTCAAGAATATTTTGTTTGCTATTTTGATATCGAAATGATAAGTCCGATATTTTTATACGTCCTTTTGCGCGATTAATAGATTTTGTGCCACGATCAATTTCTGAGGGTTCGTCCATTAATCCAAATACGCTTTTAGCAGCTGCTATAGCAATTTGAATTTTGTCATTTATTGAGGTTAAGCTTTTAATTGGGGCAATAATCATCAATAAAGCTGCAAAGAAAGCAGCAAACTGTCCTGCCGAGAATTTACCAAATGAATAAAAGGCAATTCCTGATAAGGCAACACCTGCTAAAATTTCTACTGTAAAAGAATTTAAAGCTCCAATTCTTATAAGCTTTGCTTGGATTTTCCTTATTTTTTCTGAAATTCGGTTGAATCGGCTAACTTCGTATTGGTCTGTTCCAAATATTTTAACAATTCTTTGTGCGGCTATAGCTTCATCAGATGCCATGATTAACTCCCCATTTGCATTCTGCGAAATCGTTCCTGCAGCCCGAAGTCTCGGCGACATTATTTTAAGGTAGTAGGCCAGGATTGGAGCTAAAAATAAAAATACTAGCGTCAGTTTCCAGTCCAAATAAAGCATATAGCAAACAATCCCAATAAAGCTTATCCCATCCTTTATGAGATTAAACCCTATATCTGTAATCACATTTGAAAGTTGTTGAACATCGCTATTTAATTTAGAGACAATATGACTTGATGAATTTTTGTCAAAAAAATTCATTGGCAACATCATAATCTTCTTAAAAAGATCAGATCTAAGACTTTCAACAACCTTCAATGAAGTCGATTTCATAAAATAACTTGAAAATAATCCTGACAAGGCTCTTATCGACATGACTAAAAGAAGAAGTAAAGCTAGAGAAGATTGTTTATCTGCAAATTCCGACCCAAATCCTTGGTCAGTAATTTTTTTAATAATAGCAAGAAATGCTGTATTGGTTAATGACAGCACAATCAATGAAATTAAACTTAGGGATAAAATAAATTTATGTTGCCAAGTATATTTAAACAGTCTTTTATAAAGATATCTAAAATTAATTGGCTGTGATGCAGTTATTTTTTTAATATTTTTTGCCATTAGGCCAAGAAAAAACTAAACCTTTTAAAGGTTAGTTAACTTTTGTTGAGAATGTAATATGGTTTAACCCTGCCTGTCTTGATGCTTCCATGACGTTAATGACGGACTGATGCTCACATTTTGCATCTGCATTAATAATCACTGGTATTTCTTTTTCACCTTTTGCTGAATTTTTTAATGCCTCAATAATAGATTCAAGGCTCTTATTAGGAAGGGGGTTGTCATTTATGGCGTAGACACCTTCAGCAGTAATAGATACATTAATAACGTTAGGTTTCTTATCAGGACTATTAGCTTCTGCGGTGGGGAGATTAATTTTTAATTCGCTAAATCTAGAGAAAGTTGTACTTACAACAAGGAAAATAATAATAACTAATAAAACGTCGATTAAAGGAACAAGGTTTAACTCCATCTCTTCATGTTTTTTTCCTCGTTGAAAATTCATATGTAATCCTAATTATTTATTTACGAACGCCCATAGAATCAATCAGCTTAAGAGCTTGTTGCTCCATATCAAAGATTAAATCATCTACCTTAGATCTAAAAAAGCGATAAAAAATCATAGCGGGAACGGCCACAACAATTCCTGCTGCAGTGTTATAGAGGGCGACTGAAATACCTCTTGCAAATACAGCCACATCATGACCACTGTTTGTGAATGAACTAAAAAGATCAACCATACCAATTACCGTACCCAAAAGTCCCAAAAGAGGGGCAACTGCCGCAATTGTGCCAAGCGTTGATAGATATTTTTCAAGCTTGTAGTTAACCGCTCTACCTGACTCTTCTATAGCTTCTTTAATATGAGCTGCGGATGTATTTGAATTGATAAGAGCGCTTGCGAATATTTCACCCAAAAGAGAGTGCTCTTTAATTTTTGCAATTACATCTTTTTTTATCGTACCTTGATTTAATAAGTTCTGAACTTCAGGAAGAAGATCGCCTGGGGCAACAATTTCAACCCTTAAAGACCAAAATCGCTCACCAATAATTGCTAAAGCAATGATTGAAGCGAATATGAGCGGCCAAATCGGCCATCCAGCGGCTAAAATAATTTCCCACATACTCTAATTCTCCAAGTGTTTGATGAGTATTATTCTATCTTAATATCTGGTTAATTGCTTAAATCAACTTATGTCTTTTTAAGCCTTCCTTGATTTAATTTATATTGAAATTTTAATTTTGATGAAAGCTGATTATCATGAGTAACCAAGACTAGAGTTGAATGATTCTCTTTCGCTAAATCAAGCAATAAGTCAAATACAAAATGTGCCGTTTTTGCATCTAAATTTCCTGTAGGCTCATCTGCAAGAATGCACTTTGGCTTGGTAATTAGAGATCTAGCAATTGCTACCCTCTGCCTTTCACCTCCAGATAACTGGGATGGCTTATGAGTCAATCTTTTACCTAAACCTATTTTTTTTAATAGCACCTCAGCTTCCTTAAAAGCCTGTTTGTATTCATACCTTCTAATTAATAGCGGAATTGCAACATTTTCTATGGCATTGAAATCACTAAGTAAATGATGAAACTGATACACAAAGCCTAGATGTGTATTTCTCAACAACCCCAATTCATCTTGACTTAAAAATGAAATATCTTGATCTAAAATTTTTACCTGTCCGGACGAGGCCTTTTCAAGTCCAGCCATAAGATGAAGGAGAGTGCTTTTACCAGACCCTGATACACCAACAATAGCCGTATGGTCCCCCTCGGTGATATTAAGATTTAATTTATTAATAATTGCTTCGTCTAGACCAGGAAATATCTTGGATAAATCCTTGCAAGTTATAAGTAACTTTTTAGTCATGCTTTAACGCCTCAGCAGGTGAAGTATTAGAAGCTTTTAAGCTTGGATAAATTGTGGCAATAATAGATAATAAAATCGAGATAAAGGTTATAGAAATGACATCACTAAATAAAAGTTTAGAAGGCACTTCAGAAATATAATAAATATCCTTAGATAAAAATTGAACGTTAAATAAATGCTCAATAAAAGGGACGATCAAATGAATATTTAGCGCAACAACAGTCCCCAAAAATACCCCGCTGATAGTTCCGATTACCCCTATTAAAGAACCTTGAACAATAAATATATATAGAATGCTTTTAGGCTTCGCTCCGTATGTTCTAAGAATTGCAATGTCTGATCTTTTATCAGTCACTGCCATCACTAGGGTAGAAACAATATTAAATGCCGCAACCGCGATGATTAACATCAGAATAATAAACATCACTTTTTTTTCCATTTGAACAGCCGCGAAAAAATTCGCGTGTTTTTTTGTCCAGTCGCTGACATAAAAAACGCCTGATTCCGAAAGATTGTTTGATAGTCTTTTTGCAACTATAGGCGCCAAAAAAAGATCATCAATCTTTACCCTAACCCCAGAAACAGCATCGTTCATTTGAAGGAATTTCTGAGCGTCCTCTAGATTCATCAGCGCCATTCCGGAATCATATTCATACATTCCGATTTCAAAAATACCTACAACATTAAATTGTCGCATTCTAGGAAATGTACCTGCAGGGGTATAAGAGCCTTGTGGAATTAAAATATTAACCTTATCTCCAACTACGATACCTAGCTGCTTTGCAGCATCTATGCCTAAAATCATATTAAATGTATTAGGTTTTAAATCAGACAACTTACCAACCTTAACTTTCTTTTCCAAGTCATCAACATTGCCTTCAAGTTCTGATGTAATCCCTCGAAGCATAATTCCCTGGCTCCCGTATTCACTAACTAACATACCCTGACCATCTACATAAGGCGCCGACCCTTTTACATCAGGAGATTCATGAAGTTTTTTTGTCAAATCTTCCCAATGGGTCAATATATTATTTGAGCTTGTAATTTCAATATGAGAAGCCACTCCAAGAATTCGCGTTCGAAGTTCATCCTGGAAACCATTCATAACAGATAGAATAATAATAAGCGCTGAAACTCCGAGGGCAATTCCGACCATGCTTGTCATTGAAATAAAAGATATGAAGCTATTTTTTTGCTTAAACTTTATATATCTATAAGCAATCCAAGCTTCAAAGGGCAGGTATTTGTTAAGTAAAGACATTTGCTTTATTTTATCAGGGTTATACATTCTAATCTGATAAAATCACCTTATGTTCACAGGCATTATTCAATCCATTGGCTTAATAAAAAAAATTGAATCTTTAAAAAAAGATGCTCGTATTACTGTTGCCTATGAGACTAATAAAATTAAGGCAAGCAACTTAGGTGATAGCATATCGATCAATGGCATATGCCTTACCATTCAAAAAAAACAAAAAAATCAATTTATATTTCATGTGTCAGAAGAAACATTAAGCAGAACTATCTCTTTTAGTGAAAAATCTCTAGTAAATTTAGAGAGTGCACTTTTATACAATGGAAAAGTAGGTGGCCATTTTGTAACAGGTCATATTGATGGCGTAGCAAAAATTACTGACATTAAAATTAATAGCCAATGTTGGATTTTAGAAATAAAGCCGCCTAAAAAACTACTTAAATTTATTGCTGAAAAGGGATCTGTTGCTATAAATGGCGTAAGTCTTACCGTAAATTCAATCAAAGATGATAAATTTAAAGTAAACATCATTCCATTTACCCTTAAGGAAACTAATTTGGGAAATCTAGCTAAGGGAAGTGAAATTAATATTGAAGTAGACTTGATTGCTAGATACCTTGAAAACATCCTCAAAAGAAAATAAAGAATAGATGATTCGTCCGATAGTTGAAATTATTGAAGATATCAAACAAGGTAAAATGGTTATCCTTGTCGATGAGGAAAATAGAGAAAATGAAGGTGATCTTGTACTCGCGGCAGAATTTGCTAATTCAGATCATATTAATTTTATGTCTAAATTCGGGCGCGGCCTTATTTGTCTAACACTGACAGAAGAGAAATGCAAAATGCTCGATCTGCCACTTATGGTTCAAGAAAACGAAACGCGCTTAGGGACTAACTTTACGGTCTCTATTGAAGCTGCCGAGGGTGTCACTACTGGAATTTCAGCAAATGATAGAGCCACCACAATTAAAGCTGCAATTCATAAAAATGCTACCTCAAAAAGTATTGTAAGACCTGGCCATATATTTCCATTGATATCTAAAAAAGGCGGGGTACTTGTCAGGGCTGGACATACTGAAGCTGGATGTGATCTTGCTCATCTTGCAGGCCTAGAATCAGCATCAGTGATATGTGAAATTCTTAATGAAGACGGAAATATGGCAAGACTTCCAGATTTAATTGATTTTTCAGAGCATCATGATATCAAAATTGGAACGATTGCGGATCTCATAGAATACCGAAGAAAAAATGAAAAATTAATCGAAAAATTAATCGAAAAAAATATCTTAACGCCTTATGGCGAAATGAAGTTAATTCTGTATAAGGACAAAATCCTAGAAGAAACTCATATTGCTCTTGTTAAAGGTGAAATTCAAAAAAACAAAGAAACCATTGTAAGAGTGCACGAACCTTTGTCAGTAATAGATCTTTTGGATATAGAAGACAAAAAACATTCATGGAACGCTTTAAAAGCGATCAAAAAAATAAGCGAAGATGGTGGTGTATTAATTTTTATAAACCATAATACAAACACCAACGATCTTCTAAACATTATAAAAACAGAAAATGCAGCGCCACTTAAGAGCAAAAACGATTTAAGAAATTATGGAATTGGCTCTCAAATATTAGTAGATTTAGGTGTTAGGAAAATGAAACTACTATCTGCCCCAAGAAAAATGCCAAGCATGATTGGTTTTGGTCTGGAAATTACTGGTTACATAGAAAATTAATATGTGACATTAATAAATTATGCTAGAATAACAACATTGAAAAATTATAATAAAAATAATTTTATAGTGCACTGTCAAACTGACTTCATGTCAGTTTTTTTTTCGAAAAAAACTTCCTTTATTAGCTTAAATCTAGAATTAAGCCCAACAAAACTACCATGTTGAATACCAATAATAATTATCAATCAGGCAAACAAAGAGAAGGTAATATTATAGGATTCGATTTTGGACAAAGACGAATAGGGATTGCCATTGGAAACAATATATCCAAGACAGCTCAAGCTTTAATAACAATTGAATCAGCATCGAAGAGTCAAACATTTACAGCCATTCAAAAAATCATGGAAGAATGGATGCCTGTCTCTATAGTTGTTGGCGTGCCGTTTAATGTGGACGGATCAGAACATAAAGTCACCAATCTATCTAAAAAATTCGCCAAACAACTAGAACAAAAATATTCACTGCCAACTCATCTTATCGATGAACGCTATACTTCAATTGAAGCTAGCCATGAAATTAAAGATAAAAAAATTGGTTTAAAGAAAAAGAAACTATTAATCGACCAGATAGCTGCCAAAATTATTTTACAATCTTATCTTGATCAAATTTAAGTTAAAACATGAACCTACCTAACGCAGAAAACCTCATAGAAAAACTTAAAGATAAAATCAATGAGATGATTGATGATAAGACTGTGCTCATTGGCGTCCAAAGTGGAGGAGAGCTTATTCTTGAAAGGATTTTACCTGGCTTAAAAAATGCTGTCGTAACAGGCTCAATTGATACATCTTTCTACAGAGATGACTTTTCAAGTCGCGGCTTAAAAATAAAAAATAAACCTTCAAAAATTAATACGGAAATTAATGGTAAGCATATTATTCTTATTGATGATGTATTTTCTACAGGAAGAACTGTAAGAGCTGCCATGAATGAAATTTTTGATTATGGGAGACCTAAGAAAATTACACTGGCTGTTTTAATTAATAGGAACGAGCAAGAGCTTCCCATTGTGCCGCAGATTTGTATCGAAAAAATTAGCCTGAGAAAAGATCAACATTTGGAACTTATATTAGATGAAAATAAAAAATTTACCTTTCAGCTAAAGGAATCTCATGTTTAATCCCCAGCTGAATAATAAGGGCAATTTAAATCATCTTTTATCTATTGAAGGACTGTCCAAAGAAAAAATTATCCAAGTATTAGATACGGCAGAATCATTCTTAAAGATAGGTGAGAGGGATGTTAAAAAAGTTCCTATTCTAAGAGGCAAAACAGTATGTAATGTTTTCTTTGAAAATAGCACACGAACTAGAACTACTTTCGAGATTGCCGCCAAAAGACTTTCTGCTGATGTTATTAACCTAAATGTTACTACCTCGTCGCAATCTAAAGGCGAAACTATTTTGGACACTATCAATAATTTGATTGCTATGAATGCAGATATTTTTGTTGTAAGACATCCATCATCAGGCGCTGCTCATTTTATTGCCTCTCATGTAAAGCCAAATATTCACATTATTAATGCGGGTGATGGAAATCACTCTCATCCCACTCAAGGACTTCTGGACGCTTTTACTATAAGAAAATATAAAACAAACTTTAATAAGTTAAAAGTAGCTATCGTAGGGGATATTCTGAATTCCAGAGTTGCACGATCTAATATTCATGCATTAAATATACTCGGCGTTCCTGAAATTAGAGTGATTGCTCCCAAAACACTACTTCCTTATGAAATTGAAAAACTTGGTGTGCATGTTTTCCATGACATCGATAAAGGACTTAAGGATGCAGATGTCATTATGATGCTAAGGATTCAAAATGAACGGATGGATGGCATCATGCTCCCCTCTCCAGAAGAATACTTTAAAACTTATGGATTAAATCAAGCACGATTAGATTTAGCAAAAAAGGATGCAATAGTCATGCACCCAGGCCCAATGAATAGAGGGGTGGAAATCGATTCAGCGGTAGCTGATAGCGAGCAATCTGTCATTCTTCCCCAAGTGACTTTTGGAATAGCCGTGAGAATGGCTGTGATGGCAATTTTAGCGGGGCAACATTTATGAGTATTTTAATTAAAAATGGTCGAGTGATTGACCCAAAAAATAATATAGATGCAATATTAGATATATTGGTCGTTAATGGAAAAATTGCGGAGCTAAATAAAAATTTAGACTCAAAAAAAGCAAAACAGATAATTGATGCCGCAAAAAAAATAGTTATGCCAGGGATTATTGACCTTCAATTAAATTTAAGAGAGCCAGGAAACCACTATAAGTCCACCTTAGAAAGTGAAATGAAAGCAGCAAATGCTGGCGGCATAACTGGCATGGTGTGTCCTCCAGACACAACGCCTATTCTAGATGAGCCAGGCCTTGTGAAAATGTTAAAGAATAAATCTGAGGCACTTAAGTTAGGCAACGTATATCCTCTTGGAGCAATCACTCAAGAATTAAACGGGAAACTATTAACTGAAATAAATGATTTATACGAATCTGGGTGTATTGGATTTTCTCAAGCAGAAAAGCCCATTCGAGATACAGAGGTTTTATATAGATCATTTCAGTATCTCTCCACATTCAATTTAAAAGCTTTTTTAAGAGCGGAGGATGCCTATTTATCTGAAAAAGGTATCATAAGCGCGGGCGAAATTTCAACTCGACTTGGATTAAAAGGTATTCAAAGTATAAGTGAAACTACTGCCATTAATAAAATACTGGAAATAGCTCACTTAACTAAAACAAAGGTTCATTTAAATAAAATATCAACCGCCGAGGGGTTGAATTTAATAAAAATAGCTAAAAAAAATGGTGTTAATGTCACTTGTGACGTTTCTATTCACCAAATTTTTCTTACAGATAATGATATTGGCTTCTTTAACACTAACTGTTTTTTAAAGCCTCCTTTGAGAAAAGAATCAGATCGAATAAAGATTATCGACTCAATTGTTGATGGCACAATTGATGCAATATGTTCAGATCATTCGCCTGTTAATGAAGATGACAAATTGAAACCTTTCGCCGAGTCTGAATATGGCGCATCAAGCGCAGAGCTCCTCATGTCCTTGATATTTAAGCTATCAGCGGAGTATAAAATAGACTTAGGTCTACTGATAGATAAAATAACCAATCAACCTTCATGCATTTTGGAAATCAATAAAGGAAATCTCTCGGTGAATTCGGATGCAGATATTTGTATATTTGACCCTGAATATTCATGGGAAATAAATTCAAAATCCTTAATTAGTGAAGGTAAAAATACGCCATTTTTTAACCAAAACTTTACTGGAAAAGTATCGAGCACGATTTTTAACGGCAATATTGTTTTTATTGGCCACTAGTAATTATAAAAAACTAAATATAAAGAATAAATTTGTCGTAAAAGTAATATGAAAATAATTGCAATAAAAACTTGACTACGTTTAAAAACAAGTCCATATTTACACTTGCATTTGCAGTAAAAAAAATTTTTTTTATTCTTTGGAGTTTTTAAATGATCAAAAAATTAATTTCAGCAATTTTTGGCTCTTCAAAACCAGCAGAAACTAATAGCTCACTTCCAGCAACAATTTCAAAACCTTCAACATCAGTTAGCGCTAAGAAAAAACCAGCGGCTAAAAGAAAACCAGCCGCTAAGAAAAAACCAGCAGCTAAAAGAAAACCAGCCGCTAAGAAAAAACCAGCAGCTAAAAGAAAACCAGCAGCTAAAAGAAAACCAGCAGCTAAAAGAAAACCAGCAGCTAAGAAATAAATATAACGGGACTTTATGTCCCG
>CANMPB010000002.1 GCA_947499625.1 Methylophilaceae bacterium | reverse complement strand
ATTTTAAGTCTCCAATTACAGAAAAAGATCTTTTTAGAATAGCGCAAAACGAAAATGCAATATCTCGTCTTATTGAATTCAAACGAGGTATTTGGCAAGTCAAGTATGGCCCTTTTAAAAAATCAGACCTCCCAAAAAAAATTAATACATCTTGGACAATACTTGTACAAAATATTAATCATCATGTTCCTTTTGCTGAGTCATTCTTAAATCTTTTCAAATTTATACCTTATGCTCGTCTTGATGATTTGATGGTTAGCTTTGCCACAAAAAAAGGTAGTGTCGGCCCTCACTTTGACTCTTATGATGTATTTCTATTTCAGGCAAAGGGAGAAAGAGAATGGAAAATTAGCGAGCAAAAGAAATTTTCTTTAGATAAAAAATCGGCTATTAAGATAATTACAAATTTTAAAGCCAAAAATACATGGGTACTTAAGCCCGGTGATTTGCTTTATTTGCCACCCAATGTAGGCCACTGGGGTATATCTCAGAGTGATGATTGTCTAACTTATTCTATTGGCTTCAGGGCACCTGGGACATTTGAGATCCAATCTAAGTTTTTAGATTTTATTCAAGATAACCTCATTACAAATAAAAATGATCTTTACAAAGATCCGAATTTAAATCTTCAAAAAAATCCAGCTGAAATTAATTCAAATATGATGAAAAAAATTCATCATATTGTTAATCGATTACGTTGGAATACAAACTCAATCAATACTTTTATTGGGCAATTGCTCACAGAGCCAATTGAAGGAGCCGTTTTCGAGACTTCTAAACCCATGACACTTGAAATCTTTAAAAAAGATCTCGTAAGAAAACCACTGAAACTTAACCCAAAAACAAGAATGCTTTTTATAAAAAATAATTTTTATATCAATGGTGAGCTGATTGAGACTGATAAGAAGAGCATCATGTATCTAAAACAACTTGCAAATGACAGGGAAGTCTCAATAAAGTCTACTTTGAACAAAAAGGATTTAAACGCTTTGGGGATAGCCTTGCGACCCCTCTATCTCTCAGGATTTATTGACTTTATTCAATAATATTAACTGTCTCGCTTATTTTGTTGTAGAATGTCGACCTGGGAGTCGTTCATAGACCCCGAATTCAACATTAATTTTAAGGATTAAAAATGACACGTTCACTACTTATCGCTTTATTATTAGCTATTGGTTTAACTGCTTGCGGCAAAGAAGAAGCTGCTCCTGCTGCTGATGCAGCTCCAGCTGCTGAAGCTGCTCCAGCTGCTGAAGCAAAGTAATAGATAATTAATCTATTGTTTTAAGAAAAAAGCCGGTTTCTAACCGGCTTTTTTTATATCACCTGCCACGACGTCCCTTCAGCTTGAGTTGCAATCTTTATCCAGTCCCGTTCGCATCCTATCTTTCCTACAATAGCTTCTTTCACTAAATCCTCAGTATTATTTTTCTCGCTAAGATGAGCTGCCACGAGATGCTTTAGTTGTTTAAATTGAATTTTCCCCAAAATATCCGCTGCTGTTTGATTGTCTAGATGGCCCAATTTGCCACTTATTCTTTTCTTTAGGCTGTATGTATACTCGCTTGATTCAAGCAAATTAATGTCGTGATTAAATTCAATAATGAGAGCGTCGAGCTGCTGGAGCATATTTTCAATGTGAGGCGTTGAAGTGCCTGTATCCGTTAAAATGCCTAATTTACGATTGCCATCACTTAATGTAAATTGAGTAGGTTCTCTTGCATCATGCGGAACTGGAAAGGGTTGAACTGTAAAGTCTTCTATTTCAAATGCATTGTGGCTATCAATCATATGGAAATCAATCTCATAAGATTTAATCATATGTTTTTCACACATTTTATAAGTTCCGTAGGAAAGCCAAATGGGAATCTTAAATTTGTTTGCTAGTTTAAAAGCGCCTTTGACATGATCTTCATGCTCATGAGTTAAGAGGATCCCTGTAATATTTTCAGGAGTCTCATTAAGTCGATCTAATCTAGATACGACATCTTGAATTGCAAAACCGCAATCAACCATTAAAAGTGATTTGTTTTGCTTAACTACAAATGAATTGCCAGCACTTCCACTGCCTAAAGATGCGAATTGCATCTTTATTTTAATTGGTCATAAAGAAGTGAGATGATTCGATTTGCGGTAGAAGAATTATTTTTCTTACCGTCCTGATACTCAATCACAACTTGAGAGCCACCGTTATCTATAGAGACAATTTTAATGCGATATTGTTTTTCTGGATTAGTTTTTTCTTTGTCACTACCACCCCAGAATTTCAGCCTTTCAGATAAAGGCTTTTCTTTGGTTTGACTTGTATCTTTAGCTTGCTTATCTTTTTTATCGTCGTCACTCCAGAACATAAGAGAGTCTAGAACGCCTTTTTTCTTCTTAGGGCTATCATCAATATCAACATCAGCATATTTTACAAAATAGATTCCATTTGATCTGTCTTTATCTTCGATCACAAATCCAATGATATCTAAAGCCAAGCCAACTCTGCGCCATGCGCGGTCAAATGGATCTTGAATTTCGAGCGAGGAGCTTCCGTCTGCCTCTTTTTTGATTTCAGCTCTCTTTTGGCTGACAGGTGCAGCAATAATTTCTTTTGCTCGCTTATCTGCTACGCCAAGTTTCACCATAAGCCTTCTTAAAAGCTCTGCATCCAATTCATCATCTTTTGAATCCCCCTTAGCGTCCGGCTGAGTTTTGGCTTCATTTTTATAACCCATATCCACGACGCCGTATGGGGTTCTGACTCTTTCTTTTCCATCATCAGGAGCTGCATCTACACTTCGATGCGTCATATAGATCTCAGTAGTTCCTTCCTGAAGGCCCCGGTCTAATCGAGTTCTAAATTTTTTACGATTAGCTGTGCCTGATGCAAGTGAGTCAAGCCATGCATCCATTCTATCCAATGCGCCTTTTTTATCATCAACCTTTAGGTCTTCTTGCTTAATCCATTCAGTTTCCATGACACCTGTTTCTGGATTTTCTTTTTTTACAGCAAATCCCATGTCTAACCAAAATTCACGTATCAATGGCCATATTTTCTCTGCAGGGGCATTAACGACGAGCCATCTTTGAGCGCCCGCTTTGACAATCTTCATCCCCTCTGGATTAGGTAAAATTTTTGGCTGGCCATTATCTTGTTGCTGGCCACTTTTAAATTCTGAATAACTCGTGGAACCGGGTATTGCATATGCATCATTCGTTGAGGCTGAAGTTAAATCAGGAGGCACTTCTAGTGGGCGAGATCTCCCCGTCGCTTTATAATCAGGCGCCGTGACTTGCTCTATAAAAGGAATATTTTCGCAGCCATTCAAGAGTAAGAATAACGGTAATGCGAAGAACCATTTGCTTTGCGCGAGTAATTTCATTGAATATGAGCTTCCTTCATAGCACTTTGAATAATTTTGTGATGCTCTTGATTAAGTTCCACTAAAGGCAATCGAATGCCTTCTTTAATAAGGCTCATCATTTTAAGTGCCCATTTTACAGGGATTGGATTCGACTCTATAAATAGATTTGTGTGAAGGCAAAACAATTGCTGGTTGATTTTGATGGCTTTTTCGTTCTGTTTAGACATGACACATGCATACATTTCATGCATTAATTTAGGCGCGACATTTGCTGTAACAGAAATAACACCTTTGCCGCCAAGAAGCATAAAAGACAAAGCGGTAGCGTCATCCCCGCTTAATATTGAAAAATGAGATGGCAATCTTTTAATAAGATCTATACCCCGAGTCATATCTCCTGTTGCATCTTTAACGCCAACAATATTTGGAATTTCGCTCAATTTTAATACTGTAGCGTTTTCTAAATCACAGCCTGTTCTGGAAGGCACATTATAAAGAATTTGATCAATGGCAACCTCATTAGCAATCTTAGTAAAGTGCTGCAAAAGTCCTGCTTGATTGGGTTTGTTGTAATAAGGTGTGACTAACAAACAAGCATCCGCACCCAGACGTTTCGCTTCTTTTGTGAGGTCTATAGCTTCCTGTGTAGAATTAGCGCCTGTGCCCGCTATGACTGGAATCCTTTTATTGGCGTGCTTGACGGTCGTTTCAATAAGCTGGCAATGTTCTTCATAACTCACTGTGGGCGATTCGCCTGTTGTGCCTACAATAACAATGCCATCTGTACCTTCATTGATATGAAAATCAATTAGCCCATGAAGCGCTTCGATATCAAGACTTTCGTCAGGAAACATAGGGGTAACAATTGCAACAATACTGCCTTGAGGTGACATGAGATTGGCTATTAATTAGTAAAGTCGCTATTTTAACTTAAATAGCTAAACACCAAAAAAATTGATCATTTACTATATATAAAATAGTTATATTACTATAAAACTTTATTCTTTGAAGTAATATAGAATTATTGGTATATTTCAGCTATTAAAAAGATCCTAAACTTCCAAAGGACTTAACAGTCAGAGAACTGACCTATCAATATTTTAAGCAATTTTAAACGTATAATTTATCTTTATGATCCAACACTATTTCTTAATCATCATTAGCACGGTATTGGTCAACAATATCGTGTTAGTGAAAATATTAGGGCTTTGCCCTTTTATGGGGGTATCTAAGAAACTAGAAACATCAATCAGCATGTCTGCTGCCACTGCTTTTGTATTAACTATAGGCTCAATGACTAGCTGGGCGATTAATCACTATCTTCTTGAACCTAACGATCTTATCTACTTAAGAACCATTTCATTTATTGTAGTCATTGCAGGCGTTGTTCAGTTTACTGAGATGCTTATGGAAAAAAACTTCCCCTTACTCTATCAAGTATTAGGTATTTTTCTCCCTCTTATCACCACTAATTGCGCTGTATTAGGCATTCCTCTTTTGAACGCGCAATCAAGTCAGACACTTATAGAGTCAGCATTATTTGGCTTTGGGGGTGCGATTGGTTTTTCAATAGTACTCATTCTATTTGCATCATTAAGAGAGCGCCTAGATGGTGCTGAAATACCAACTGCCTTCAAAGGCACTGCCGTAGCTCTTGTCACAGCGTCCATTATGAGTCTGGCATTTATGGGTTTCGCAGGTTTGGATCGCTAATGATTACTGCACTTCTTGTTATGATTTTTCTTGCTGTCCTTTTAGGCTTGATCCTAGGTTATTCAGCGATTAAATTTAAGGTGGATGGCGACCCCATGGTCGCAAGAATTGACGCGATACTTCCCCAAACACAATGTGGGCAATGTGGCTACCCGGGCTGTAAACCCTATGCAACTGCTATTGCTAAAGGTGAGGCTGATATTAATCAATGCCCTCCAGGGGGCGATACCGGCGCTAAAGCATTAGCAGAGCTGATGGGCGTAGAATTTAAACCACTTAATCAAGAGCATGGCTTACAAAAACCAAAATCAGTTGCCTTGATTGATGAATCAACTTGTATTGGTTGTACTCTTTGTATTCAAGCGTGTCCGGTTGATGCTATTTTAGGTGCTGCAAAACAAATGCATACCATCATCGCGAGCGAGTGCACAGGATGCGAATTATGTTTACCTCCTTGTCCGGTCGATTGCATCACCATGGAGCCTGTCCTTGAAAATTCTCAATCATGGAAATGGAAATATCCTGTCTATAATATTCAAAACACTACTGGGGCTTAAGCTATATGCAATTTAAAAATATTTTTAAATTTCACGGTGGCGTTCACCCCAATGGAAATAAATCGCTATCAACAAGCTTACCTATTGGAAGATTGCCTATTCCAAAAAAATTAGTGCTCCCATTAAGACAGCATGTAGGTCGTGTTGCGAAACTTAAAGTTAAGCCCGGCGACCAAGTCCTTAAAGGTCAAATTATTGCTGAAGCTGATGGTAATGTTTCCGCCTCGATTCATGCACCCACATCTGGGAAGGTCTTAAAAATTAGCGAAGAAATACTGCCCCATCCATCGGGTCTGCCTGATTTTTGTATCACAATCGAACCGGACTTTAAAGATACATGGATTGAAAAAAAGCCTATCTCATGGAAAAAACTAGACCGCACTGAATTAATTGAAGCACTTTCTCAGTCAGGAATTGTAGGTTTAGGTGGTGCAGTATTTCCAACCCACATGAAATTAAGAATAAATCAAAGTCAACCTATCAATACTTTGGTCATTAATGCTGCAGAGTGCGAACCATTCATCACTTGTGACGATATGTTAATGAGAGAAAGAGCTGATGAAATTATTCAAGGGGCATTAATTGCCCAAACTATCCTTGGAGCAAAAGAGTGTGTAGTCGGTATCGAAAATAATAAAATTGAAGCCTGTGAAGCGCTAAAAAAAGCAGCTCAAAAAACGGCTATTGAAATTAAAGTGGTTCCAACAGTTTATCCAAGCGGTGATGCAAAAAGACTCATTTATCTCTTAATGGGTATAGAAGTTCCAAAAGAGAAGCGCTCTATGGATTTAGGTATTCAAGTATTTAATGTAGCTACGGTAGCAGCTATCTATAGATATCTTGAATTAGGAGAGCCATCGATCAGTCGAGTTGTAACAATTACAGGGGCTGTTAAAGCGCCTCAAAATTACGAAGCCTTATTCGGAACACCTTTATCAGAATTAATAATTGCTGCAGGCGGCTCTCCGAATAAAACAAAAAAATTTATTATGGGCGGTCCTATGATGGGATTTGATTTGCCATCAATTCATGTCCCTGTGACAAAAGCGATGAATTGTGTCATCGAAAGTTCACCAGAATTGTTCCCGGCACCAAAACCTGTGATGCCTTGTATTCGCTGTGCCCGATGTGCAGATGCATGCCCGGTTAACTTACAACCTCAAGAACTATATTGGTTTTCAAAATCTTCTCAACTTGAAAAAGCCAAAGATTACAATTTATTCGACTGTATTGAATGTGGCTGCTGCACATATGTATGTCCAAGCAATATTCCTCTTGTACAGTTTTATAGATACGCAAAAAGTGAGATCATTGCTCAAGAAAAATCAAAAGAAGCTGCAAACACAGCTCGGGAGAGAAATGAATTTAGGCTTGCAAGAATAGAAAGAGAGAAAAAAGAACGTGCTGAAAGGCATGCACAAAAAGCCTTAGGGGCTAACGAGAAGCAAGCTGATGATGAGAAAAAATCAACAATTGCTGCGGCCATGGAAAGAGTTAAACAAAACCAACAAGAAAATATAAAAACTTAATATGGAAAATAGATCACCTTATATTGTAGATGCTCCCTCAGTCAGCGTCATTATGTTCAAAGTTTTACTCGCTTTAATTCCTGGTATCGCTTTATATGTTTATGCATTTGGGCTTGGCGTCATTATAAATATTTTTCTAGCGTCATTCACTGTGATATTGACTGAAAGCGCTATTCTTGCAATAAGAAAACTTCCTATCAAAGTATTTATTTTGGACGGTAGTGGTCTTGTAGCTGCATGGCTTCTTGCCATTTCTATTCCGTCGATCGCACCTTGGTGGATTATCGTTTTAGGTACACTGCTTTGTATCAGCTTCGGTAAACATGTTTATGGTGGACTTGGTTACAACTTGTTTAACCCAGCTATGTTGGGATATGCAATCTTACTTATCTCTTTTCCCTTAATTATGAGCCAATGGCAAATACCCAATAATCTCATTGAAAATAATATTGACTGGCTTGATCAAATCAAAATTATTATGAATAGCAGTTTATTATCTAAAGAAACAATTGATGCTATGAGCTCTGCAACGCCCCTTGATTACATTAAGACGCAGCTCACTTTGCACCAGCCATTAAATATCATTCAGCAAAATAAAATATTTGGCTTTCTTGGAGGCAAAGGTTTGGAATTAATCAGTCTAGGCTATCTTGCAGGAGGACTTTATTTGCTTAAAGAAAAAATTATTTCATGGCATTTACCAGTTGCATTCTTATCAAGCTTATTTCTTATATCGTTAATATTTTATAGTATTGCGCCCGATACCTATGCCTCACCGCTCTTTCATGTTATGAGTGGCGGAAGCATACTCTGTGCCTTTTTTATTATTACGGATCCCGTAAGTGGTCCTACAACTCCTAAAGGCAAAATATATTTTGGTATTGCAATAGGGTTATTGGTCTTCATTATTCGAATTTTTGGTGGCTATCCAGAAGGTGTTGCTTTTGCTGTATTACTTATGAATATTTTTGTGCCTCTAATAGATAGCCTTACTCAACCAAGAATTTTTGGTCACAAGTAACTTTATGTTTAAAGATCACTTTAGAAAAGTTTCAATAACTGCATCGACTATGATTATATTTTCTTTGGTTGCTTCAGCAGCATTGAGTATTTCTTATTTCCTCACAAAAACTCCGATTGAAGAAAGTGATGCAAGAGCAAAGCGTATGTTTTTAAATCAAGTGGTTCCGTCTAATCTTTATGATAATAATCTAGTGAAGGATACAATTTCTGTTGAGCCTAATCCGCTAATTGGAAATAAAAAAAATATTGATATATATCGTGCAAAAAAAAATAATCAAGTTGTTGCAGTGATTATTGAAACGATAGCTCCTGACGGTTATAGTGGCGAAATAAAGACTCTTGTAGGTGTTAGCCAAAAAGATAAAATATTAGGTGTAAGAGTGATTACACATAAAGAAACTCCTGGTTTAGGCGATTATATTGAAGTTGACAAAAGTCATTGGATTAAAAATTTTGATCTTAAATCTCTTGATGAAATGGGAGAAAAAGAGTGGGCAGTTAAAAAGGATGGTGGTGATTTTGACTACGTATCCGGAGCAACCATTACTGCTAGGGCTGTCGTTAAATCTACCTACAAAAGTCTGCTTTATGTCAAAGAAAATAAAAAAAGGTTATTTGCATCATGAGTGATATTAAAAAAATTGCATTAGATGGATTTTGGAAACAAAACCCCGGAGTAGTTCAACTACTTGGACTATGCCCAACACTTGCAGTGACAACCTCAGTAATTAATGGCTTGAGCCTTGGTATTGCTACTGCTATTGTCATGGCTTTATCGAACGGCTCGATATCTCCTATTAGAAAATTTGTGCCCACAGAAATTAGAGTTCCTGTTTTTATTCTCATCATAGCGGCGCTTGTGACTATCATTGATTTTAGTATTCACGCTTTTATAGAGCCACTCTATAAAGCTTTAGGTATTTTTATCCCCCTGATTGTAACTAATTGTATTGTTTTAGCTCGCGTTGAATCGTTTGCAGCAAAAAATGATACAGTCCCTTCTTTTTTCGACGGTCTTTCTATGGGACTTGGTTTAGCAATGGTACTAACCTTGCTTGGCGCATTGAGAGAGCTCTTTGGTAAAGGCACTTTATTATCTGGAATTGATCTTATCTTTGGATCTTCAGCAAGTAATCTTGTAATTCATTTTTTTAGTGGCTACCAAGGATTTCTTTTAGCAATACTTCCCCCAGGAGCGTTTATTAGTTTAGCTTGCCTCATTGCATTGAAAAATCATATCGAAGCACGTTAGTAGATTTCCACATGAACTCTCAAAAGCGATTTAAGATTTTTGAAACGCTCTCAAATGTTACGCCAAATCCATCTACTGAACTGATTTATCAAAATCCATTTCAGCTTCTAATCGCAGTCATATTATCTGCTCAAGCTACTGACAAATCAGTAAATAAAGCAACACTCTTATTATTTAATCAAGCCCCCAATGCAGAAAAGCTTTCTCGATTGACATTAAGCGATATTGAGTCTTGCATTAAAACAATTGGTTTATATAAGACAAAAGCAAAAAATATACTCGAAACATCTAGAATTATTCATGCTCAATATCAAGGATCTGTCCCGCAAGATAGATTAGTCCTTGAAGCACTTCCCGGTGTAGGCAGAAAAACAGCAAATGTCATTCTAAATACTATTTTTAATGAGCCAGCTATAGCAGTAGATACACACATATTTAGAATTGCAAATCGAATGAATTTAGCACCTGGAGAAACTGTGCTTCAAGTAGAGAAAAAATTAATGAAATCTACACCACCACAATTTTTGAAAAGTGCACATCACTTATTGATTCTTCATGGAAGATATACTTGCACTGCGAGACAACCAAAATGCGCAAATTGCGTTATTTATGATTTATGTGAATATAAGAAAAAGAGTTTGATTTAGAAAGACATAAGATCAATTTGTCTTTGGGTAGCGATCTGGATTACCTCTTTTTTTTGTATATCACTTAATGTTATCCACTGAGCAATTTCATCTCGGCTTCTAAAGCATCCTTCACAATAATGGTGATCTTTATTGAGAAGACAAACGCCAATGCAAGGAGATTCAATGAGCATGATTAACTTTCTTTAATTATTCTAAAGCACCATGACAATGTTTATATTTTTTATTACTTCCACATGGGCACGGATCATTTCTTCCAACTTTGGGTATCCCATCTTCTACATTATCTTTTTTGCTTGATGACTTTTTAACTTCATCTTTATTTTTTTGGTCGATCTCATTTACTTCAGCTTCGTTTTTGATCTTTACGACCATAGTAATCCGAGTCACCTCAGATTTTACTGTATCTAGAAGATATCCAAATAATTCAAAAGCCTCTTTCTTATACTCTTGTTTAGGGTTTTTTTGCGCATAAGAACGTAAATGTATCCCTTGCCTTAAATGATCTAGGGATGATAAATGCTCTCTCCAATGGTGATCAATGCTTTGTAACATAACCGTTTTTTCAAAATGTCGAATAACATCCTGACCCACCAAAGACTCTTTTTCCTGATATTGCTTATTCGCAAGAGAAATGACTCTCTCATAAATTTCTTCAATAGCAATCTGAGGTTCTTTTTCAACCCATCCTTTAATAGAAAGACTCAAGCCGTAGTCTGAGAATAAAACTTTTTCTAAGGAAGGAATATCCCACATATCTTCCATGCTTCCTTGTGGAATATAACTCTGTGAAAGATTACGAAGAACATCTACTCTCATTGCTGAGATTGTTTCAGCGGTTTGATCTGAATCAAGCAGTTCATTTCTTTGCTCATAAATCACTTTTCTTTGATCATTTGCAACATCATCATATTCAAGTAGCTGTTTCCTGATATCGAAATTACGACCCTCAACTTTTCTTTGCGCATTTTCAATGGCTTTTGTTACCCATGAATGTTCTATCGCTTCGCCCTCTGGCATTTTTAACTTTTCCATAATGGCTGACACACGATCAGATGCAAATATTCTTAACAAAGAATCTTCTAACGATAAATAGAAACGACTGGACCCAGGATCTCCTTGTCTTCCTGCGCGACCTCTTAATTGATTATCTACACGTCTTGATTCATGCCTTTCTGTGCCGATAATATGAAGACCGCCTGCTTTAACCACTAGACTATTTTGTTCTTTCCATGCATCTTTAATTACTTGAATTTCTTTTTCTTTTTTACTTTCAGTTAATTTATCATTTAACTTAATTTCATGGATATCAGCTTCAATACTTCCACCAAGCACAATATCTGTTCCACGACCTGCCATATTCGTCGCAATCGTAATCATCCCCGGACGGCCCGCTTGCGCAATAATTTGCGCTTCTTTTTCGTGATGTTTTGCATTCAATACTTGATGTTTTAATTTTACTTTTGTAAGTAATGCTGAAATGAGCTCTGAATTTTCAATCGATGTGGTGCCCACCAATACTGGCTGATCAATTTTTTGACATGCTTTAATATCTTCAATCACTGCAGCATATCTTTCTTGTGAAGAGCGATATACTTTATCCATCATATCTTTTCTTTGCGTGGTTCGATGAGGAGGAATGATGATGGTTTCTAGTCCATAGATTTGATTGAATTCAAAAGCTTCAGTATCAGCTGTACCAGTCATGCCAGATAATTTCTCATACATCCTAAAATAATTTTGGAATGTAATAGAGGCTAGCGTTTGATTCTCTTTTTGTATCTCAACGCCTTCTTTAGCTTCAACAGCCTGATGGATGCCTTCTGACCATCTGCGACCAGGCATCATTCTTCCGCTAAACTCATCCACAATAATGATGCTATTGTCTTTCACCACATAATGTTGATCTTTATTAAATAGGTTTCTTGCTTTTAATGATGCATTGATATGGTGAACGAGCGAAATATTGGTTGCATCATATAAGCTTGATTGTTTAGATAATAGCTCTGCTTTAATCAATAACTTCTCTACATTCTCATGGCCGCTCTCAGACAGAATCACTTGATGTGCTTTTTCATCTATCCAATAATCGCCGCCTTCCTCTTCAGTTTTTTGTTTCGATAGCTTTGCCACAACCAAATTAATTTTAGTATAAAGATCAACATTATCTTCGGCCTGCCCTGAAATGATTAAAGGCGTCCTCGCCTCATCAATTAATATTGAATCAACCTCGTCCACTAAACCGTAATGCAACTTTCTCTGAACGCGCTCTTCTTTAGCGAAGATCATGTTATCTCTTAGATAGTCAAAACCAAATTCATTGTTTGTGCCGTAAGTAATGTCAGCCTCATAAGCTTTTTTCTTCTCTTCACTTGAAATATTAGATAAATTAATACCTACCTCGAGACCCAAGAATCTATAAATCTGACCCATCCATTCTGCATCTCTTTTTGCAAGATAATCATTTACGGTAATGACATGAACGCCCTTGCCCACAAGCGCGTTAAGGTATATGGGCAAGGTTGCAACAAGTGTCTTGCCTTCACCTGTTCGCATTTCTGAAATTTTTCCGTCATGAAGTGCCATGCCACCAATGAGCTGTACATCAAAATGACGCATTTCTAATACACGACAACTTGCCTCTCTAACAACAGCGAAAGCCTCAACTAATAAATCATCTAACTTTTGTCCTTCGTTAAGTCGTTTTTTAAACTCAGTAGTTTTAGCTTTTAAAGCTGTATCACTAAGTTTTTTAGTTGTATCTTCTAGTAAATTTATTTGCTGAGCTTTTTTACCATAATCTTTAAGAAGTCTATCGTTTCTACTTCCAAATAAATTCTTAACAATGGTCTTTAACATAATGTGAATATTCTTAGTCGAAATAATTTGAAATAATTAATATTGAAGATATTTGCGAGGATCTAAAGGCTCACCATTCACTCTGATTTCATAATGAAGATGAGGACCTGTCGATCTTCCAGTATTGCCTACTAATGCTACAACTTGATTCTTTTTAATGCGATCACCCTCTTTAACTAATAATTTAGCCGCATGAGCATATCGTGTTTCAAGACCAGATCCATGAGAGATCCTAACCATATTGCCATACTCAGGCGTTACTTCAGCTGCTATAACTATACCTGCAGCAGTCGCCTTAATAGGCTGACCAGCTTCTGCACTAAAATCTAATCCTTCATGAAACGCTCTCACACCTAAAAAAGGATCTTCTCTCCAACCATAACTTGATGAATTAAAAGGAGCATTGACTGGAGAAGCATTTGGCAAAGTGTCTTTAAACACACTTTGTTTTAGATAAATGGCTTCTAAATTATTGTAGTGCTCTTCACGCTTTTCAATATCAAGCGTTAACTTATCAATAAATGACTGAAGCTCGGCTTCGGAAAAATTTTTTTCAGGAACAAAAGGACCTCCTTGACCGGCTGATTTTATAGGTGCTGGCTTGGAATTTTTTTCATTTATTTTTAATTTTTCTTTTGCGAAGCCTTGAAGTCTCTGTGCTTGATTATCTATACGCATCAATCGGGCCTGGAGCTCACCAATTTGGGTTGCATAAATATCTAGATTCTTTTGAAAGCTCCCCGAATTAAGGTCAAGTTTAAGGCTAATTAATGATTTTTTTTCTTCAACGTCACCGTTATATTTTGAATCAAGCCAGCTAAAACCTTGAATGAGCGCAATAAAGCACAAAAATATTATGGCGATAAAAGTCACTAAATGGACACTTTTTGGCTTTGATGTACTATTTGTTACAAAGATAATTCGCATTGAAATCTAAAATTTAGCTTAAATAATAGATAATTATAACTTATGAAGCCCGTGAACAAGCTTTTGGAAAGTGAAGTATTTTCCTTGATTAGAGAGAAAAATCGCTCTATTTCTTGCTATCAAAAGCTATGGTCGATCAAAGCCCCAACCAAATTGGCCCCTTTATCTCATGTCGGCGGGATTCAAGATGACGTTTTGACCATTTATGTTGAAAACAGTGGCATTGCGAGCAAATTAAAATTTATTGAGTCCACACTTCTTAAGGACTTGAATGAAGGCATTCAAAAAGAAATACCCTATGCTAACCCCATTAAATCCTTAAAAATAAAATTGGTAATTAAAAATTCCAAAATTACCCCTCCTCGATCTAAAAGCTTTCCTGCTCAAGCTAAGTTTGCTTTAGAAAATTTATTAAATAACCTCGAAGATTCGCCTTTAAGACATCGTCTTATTAGATTAATTAAACATCATACAAATGCTGACTGAAGCAATTATCCTCATCCTTGCTGGAAGCATTGTCGGGACTTTATCAGGACTTCTTGGCATTGGCGGGGGCCTTATCATCGTTCCCATCCTCACGTTTGTCTTAATCCATTTTCATCAAGCTGCCTTTGATCAAGCGATATTAATGGCCATTGGGACTTCGCTCGCTTCTATTGTTTTTACAGGGGGGATGTCAAGTTTCTATCATACAAAACGAAATAACATGAATTGGTCGACAGCTGCTCATTATATCCCTGGGGTTTTATTAGGCTCATCTATGACGGCTTTTGTCATACCCCATTTAAATATCGCATTCATTAAACATGCTTTTATTGCCTATACCTTTTTTGCTGCCTATGAGATTTTTAAGTCGCCTAAAATCAAAAGTGTTATTCAATTGCCATCAGGGTTTTTTGCTAATATTTATGGGTTCACCATCGCTTCTATCTCGACCGTGATTGGGATTGGGGGCGGAACAATGTTTGTACCTTATTTCATTTATCATAAAGTTAAACCGCGACTTGCTGTCGGACTCTCAAGCTCACTAGGAGTATTTATCGGGTTAGGCGCTTCATTAGGCTTTATCAAAAATGGCTTACATGTCAGTCAGCTTCCTAAATTCAGTATCGGTTACATCTATCTACCTGGACTTATATTGATGACATCTTCAAGTCTAATTTTTGTAAGATTAGCAACAAAATGGATTCATCAAATTTCTGTTTTATCATTAAAAAAAATATTCGCCTGTCTATTATTTTTAATCGGCTTGTCAATGCTTTTCGCAGGATAATTTGTAATTAAAATGTCTAGTTTTGTAGTCACAAAGTTATTGAATGTGATAATTTATTAAATAAGTTTTTCATTTTAAGATTTCCAAAATTTAGGAGAATGTATGTCAGAATTTAACCTTATTATCGGCGCAGCGCTATTGGCAATTCTTTATGGTGCAGTGATGAGCGCTTGGATATTTAAACTACCTGCTGGCAATGCAAAAATGCAAGAAATTGCCCTTGCTATTCAAGAAGGGGCAAAAGCCTATCTCGCAAGACAATACAAAGCGATATCAATCGTAGGTGTCGTGCTAGCCATTCTAATTGCTATGTTTATATCAAAAGATACTGCGTTAGGGTTTGTCGTGGGTGCTTTTCTATCCGGTGCTTGCGGGTTTATTGGCATGAATGTCTCAGTGAAAGCCAATGTCAGAACAGCACAAGCTGCTACAAAAGGTATTGTTCCAGCACTTGATGTAGCTTTTAAAGGTGGGGCTGTTACAGGTTTATTAGTTGTTGGACTTGGGCTTCTAGGGGTCACAGGTTTTTATATGTACCTAGGTGGCGCTGAAGCAACTGATTTAAACCCTCTTATTGGTTTCGCTTTTGGTTCCTCACTTATTTCAATTTTTGCCCGTTTAGGTGGCGGTATCTTTACTAAAGGTGCTGATGTAGGTGCTGATTTAGTAGGTAAAGTTGAGGCTGGTATTCCAGAAGATGATCCAAGAAATCCTGCAGTGATTGCAGATAACGTGGGTGATAATGTTGGTGACTGCGCAGGTATGGCAGCAGATTTATTCGAAACTTATGCGGTAACTTTAATTGCAACTATGCTCCTTGGCGGGCTCGTCATTACAAATAATGGTACAAGTGGAATTATTTATCCACTTCTATTAGGTGCGGCTTCAATCGTGACATCGATTGTTGGATGTTTTTTTGTAAGGGCTACGCCTAAAATGAAAAATGTAATGCCTGCATTATATAAAGGTCTCATCGTAGCCGGCGGACTTTCACTTATAGCTTTCTACTATGTAACAAACTTTGTATTTCCTGAAGGCGTTTCGATCCAAAATGTAAACGTTTCATCTATGGCTTTATTCCAAGCATGTATCGTAGGTCTACTATTAACAGCGGCTTTAGTATGGATTACGGAATATTATACGGGTACAGATTATGAGCCGGTAAGACACGTTGCTCGCGCTTCCAAAACAGGTCACGCAACAAACATTATTGCTGGCATTGGTATTTCAATGAAATCTACAGCCTTGCCTGTAATATCAGTTTGTATTGCAATTTTCGTATCTCATCATCTTGCAGGCCTTTATGGTATTGCAGTTGCTGCTACATCGATGTTAAGTATGGCTGGCATTATTGTCGCATTAGATGCATACGGTCCAATCACCGATAACGCAGGTGGCATTGCTGAAATGGCTGGATTACCTAAAAGCGTTCGTGATGTGACTGATCCATTAGATGCGGTTGGTAATACAACTAAAGCAGTCACTAAAGGTTATGCGATTGGATCAGCAGGCCTTGCAGCGCTTGTTCTTTTTGCAGACTACACACATAAATTAGAATCTGTAGGTATTGCAACCACATTTGATTTAAGTGACCCGTTAGTTATTATTGGATTAATTATTGGCGGTCTTATTCCTTACCTTTTTGCTGCGATGGCCATGGAAGCTGTAGGAAGAGCTGCGGGCGCAGTAGTTGAAGAAGTAAGACGTCAATTCAAAACTATTAAAGGCATTATGACTGGTAAAGGCAAACCTGATTATGCTCGCGCCGTTGATATGTTAACGACAGCAGCTATTAAGGAAATGATTGTGCCTTCATTGCTTCCTGTTGCAGTACCAATTGTTGTAGGCTTAACTTTAGGCCCTAAAGCATTAGGCGGTCTTCTCATGGGAACTATTGTAACCGGTTTATTTGTAGCTATCTCAATGTGCACAGGTGGTGGCGCTTGGGATAATGCAAAAAAATATATTGAAGATGGTAATCATGGCGGTAAAGGTTCAGAAGCACACAAAGCAGCTATCACAGGAGATACCGTAGGTGATCCTTACAAAGATACTGCTGGCCCTGCTATTAATCCGCTTATTAAAATTATTAATATTGTGGCTCTTCTCATCGTGCCACTTCTTTAATTGTTGAATAAAAAAAGGCGCCTTACTCAAGGCGCCTTTTTTATTTAAATCAATTTACTTTTTAATGTCTTGGCCTGTAAGTTTTTTAAAGGCTTCTAAATATTTTTGACTTGTTTTTCCAATAACATCTTCAGGTAATGAAGGCGGCGGCGGTGTTTTATTCCATCCGCTATTTTCTAGCCAGTCTCTAATAAATTGTTTATCAAAACTTGGCTGAGAGGCGCCTTCGCGATATTGATCTAGCGGCCAGAACCGAGAAGAGTCTGGCGTTAATATTTCATCAATAAGCACTACATGATTTTCATCATCTAAACCAAATTCAAATTTGGTATCCGCAATAATAATGCCCTTTGTGAGAGCAAAAGTTGATGCTTCTTGATATAACTTAATACTGATTTCTTGAATGCGGAATGCGACTTCTTTTCCAACGCGAGCTTCACATTCCTCATATGAAATGTTTTCATCGTGCCTGCCAACTGCTTCTTTGCTAGAAGGAGTAAATAGAGGTCGACTTAATTTTGAAGACTCTCTTAAACCTTGTGGAAGTTTTAAGCCACATACTGATTGTGTTTTTTGATAATCCTTCCAGCCACTACCTGATAAATAACCTCGGACAATTGCTTCAATAGGTAACGCCTTTAACTTGCGCGCCACAATGGCACGATTTTTTACTTGAATTACTTCATTTTCGGCTACAACACTTTCCGGTGCAATTCCAGACAAATGATTTGCGACTACAAAGGAAAGTTTATTAAACCAAAAATCAGCCATTTGCGTAAGAACAAATCCCTTAAATGGAATAGGCTCGCTCATCACAACGTCAAACGCTGATAATCTATCTGTTGTAACAATCAATAGATGTTTATCATCAACCTCATAAATATCTCTCACCTTGCCTTTATGAAGCAAAGGGAGGCTCTTAATTGATGTCGCTATTAATTGATTTTCGGCCATTTAGAATCTTCTTTCTAAAATTTCAATTGCAGGAAGTTTTTTGCCTTCTGCAAACTCTAGAAATGCGCCGCCTGCTGTTGAGATATACGAAATATCATTTGCAACGTTAAATTTTTCAATTGCTGCAATAGTGTCCCCGCCTCCTGCTAATGAAAATGCGGATGCGTCTGCAATTGCTCTCGTCATTGTTTCAGTGCCTTTTGCAAACTGATCAAATTCAAATACTCCGATGGGGCCATTCCAAATAATAGTTTTAGCATTGTGAATACATTTAACAATTTCATCCACCGAGTCTTTACCTAGATCAAAGATCATGTCATCTTTGCTAACATCTTTAATATTTTTTGTTGTCGGGCTTTCATTTACATTTAATTTCTTACCGCAAACTACATCTGAAATAATAGGCAATGATGCGCCACGCTTAGATAATTTATCTATAATTTTTTTTGCTGTAGGCACAAAATCTTCTTCATACATAGAACTACCTACTTCAAAACCCATCGCCTTGATAAAAGTATTTGCAATCCCACCACCAACAATAAGCTGATCGACTTTGTCAGACAATGTATCTAATATACTTAACTTAGATGAAACTTTGCTGCCACCAACAATAGCAATCATCGGTCTTGAAGGGTTCAATAAGGCTTTTTCAAGGGCCTCTAGTTCAGCCAAAAATAAAATACCTGCACATGCAATATCTATGTGTTCAGCAATACCGTAAGTTGATGCCTCTTTGCGATGGGCAGTTCCAAATGCATCCATGACAAAAATATCTGCGAGTGAAGCATATTTTTTTGCTAACACTTCTTCATTTCGCTTTTCGCCAATATTAAATCTACAATTCTCTAAAACTATTAATTGGCCTGGAGCTATATCAAAGGGTGCAATAATCCAATCCGAAACAAGGCGCACAGGATAATCAAGATGGGTTTTTAAGAACTCCACCACGGGCTTTAATGAATCATTCTCATTAAATTTTCCTTCTTCTGGCCTGCCAAGATGAGAGGTCACCATAACACTGGCTCCTTTTTGAAGTGCAAATGTAATACTCGGAATAGAAGCTAGAATTCTTTTAGGGGAAGTAATTTTGCCATCTTGAATAGGGACGTTCAAGTCAGAGCGAATAAAAACTCTTTTATCTTTAAGATTTAAATCAATTAATCTTTTGATATTCATTAATCAAATATTATTTAGCTGCCATCATAGCTAAAGCTGTATCAATCATGCGGCAACTGAAGCCCCATTCATTGTCATACCAGCCAAAGACTTTTACGAGCAATCCGTCCTCGCTTACTTTAGTTAAATTCGCATCAAAATAAGAAGAAGCTTCTGTATGATTAAAATCGATTGAAACTAAAGGCTCATCATTGTAAATTAATATGTTCTTTAAACTGCCCTGATTAGCCGCTTCTTTCATGATGCGATTGATTTCTTCTTTTGAGGTTGCTTTCCTTGGTATAAATGTAAGATCAATTAATGAAACATTTTGCGTTGGTACTCTAATAGCAATTCCATCAAGCTTACCTTTAAGTTCAGGTATTACTAAGCCAATAGCTTCTGCTGCTCCTGTTTTAGTGGGTATCATAGAAGCAGTTGCTGATCGAGCTCTTCTTGAGTCTTTATGATAATGATCATTCAAATATTGATCATTTGTATATGAATGAATAGTTGTCATTAGGCCACTTACAATACCTAATTTATCATGCAAGGGTTTAACAATAGGAGCTAATCCATTTGTTGTGCACGAAGCATTTGAAATTACCTTATCTGAAGATTTTAAAATATGATGATTAACTCCATAAACTATTGTTGCATCAACATCTTCGCCTCCAGGTGCTGAAATAATGACTTTTTTTGCGCCTTGTTTAATGTGTATCATTGACAGCTCTTTGCTTGTAAAGGCGCCTGTGCATTCCATTACTACATCCACATTTAAGTCTCTCCAAGGTAATTCTTCTGGATTTCTGGTGCTATAAAATTTAATAGCGTCGTCATTCACGATAATTTCGTGATCGTTTGTTTTAATATCTGCGTTAAATCTTCCGTGCGCACTATCATATTTAAGTAAATGGGCATTAGAAACTGAATCGCCACGACTCGAATTAATAGCAACAACTTTAATATCTTGACGATTTGTTTCATAAATCGCTCTTAATATTAAACGGCCAATTCTTCCAAATCCTGAGATTGCTAACTTAACTGCCATAAAGATTTCCTCGGTAAAAAATAAGGCATCTCAAATTTGAGATGCCTTATTCAACTTACTCAATAATAATTACAGAATTGATTTAACAGTTGAAACAACATTTTCTACTGTAAATCCAAAGTGTTTAAATAATGCGCCACCAGGTGCTGACTCGCCAAATGTATCAATACCCACAGCTGCACCGTCTAGGCCAATATATTTTCTCCAGAAATCGGTAATACCGGCTTCAATCGATACACGTTTAACACCTTTAGTTAATACGCTATCTTTGTATGCCTGATCTTGACGGTCAAATACATTTGTTGATGGCATAGAAACAATACGCGCTTTAATATTTTGCTCTTTTAATGCAACTTGTGACTTCAATGCAAGATCCACTTCTGAGCCAGTTGCTATCAGAATGACATCCGCCTTGCCGCCTTCCGCTTCTGCTAATACATAAGCACCCTTGCGAATTAAATCAATTTGCGTATCAGTTCTTTTTGTAAATGAAGTATTTTGTCGGCTTAACACTAAGCTTGTTGGATTGTGGATACTTTCAACAGCCACTACCCATGCTACTGCTGTTTCAGTCGAGTCTGCTGGTCTCCATACATCCATTCTAGGAATGTAACGAAGGCCTGATGTATTTTCGATCGGCTGATGTGTTGGGCCGTCTTCGCCTTGACCAATTGAGTCATGCGTTAAAACATAGATTACCCTTTGTTTCATAAGTGCTGCCATTCTCATACCGTTCTTCATATAATCTGTGAATATATGGAAAGTGCCGCCGAATGGAAGCAGACCACCATGAAGTGCCATACCATTCATAATAGCTGCCATACCAAATTCACGAACACCGTATGAAATATAATTACCTGGTGTCTTGCCGCTTACGTGCTGGAACGATGAGCAGCTTGTTAAGTTAGATCCTGTTAAGTCTGCTGAACCACCTACAAACTCTGGCAATATTGGCGCAAGAGCTGCAATAGCGTTTTGTGAAGCTTTACGTGTCGCTAATACTTCAGCTTTTTCATTTACTGATTTAATCATGGCATCAGTGGACGCTTTCCAATTTTTTGGAAGGTCGCCCTTCATGCGACGTTTAAATTCATCGGCTAAATCTGGGAATTCTTTTTCATAGGCTGCGAATTTATCGTTCCATGCTGCTTCAGCTTTAGCACCTTTATCTTTAGCGCTCCATCCTAAATATACATCTTCAGGAATTACAAAAGGATCGTGCTTCCATCCAATAGCTTCTCTTGTAGCAGCGACTTCAGCTTCACCTAAAGCTGATCCATGACAATCGTGTGATCCAGATTTGTTAGGTGAACCTTTGCCGATAATGGTTTTACAACAAATTAATGATGGCTTGTCTGTGATTTTCTTGGCTGCTTCAACTGCTTTATTGATAGCTTCAACATCATGACCATCTACATTTGGAATTACATGCCAACCATAAGATTCAAAACGTTTAGCTGTGTCGTCTGTATACCAACCTTCGATGTGACCATCGATAGAAATGCCATTGTCATCCCAGAATGCAATTAAATTTCCAAGGCCCCATGTACCTGCAAGGGCAGAAGCTTCATGAGAAACGCCTTCCATCATGCAACCATCACCTAAAAATACATATGTGTGGTGATCTACAATTTTATGATTAGGTTTATTAAATTGATTAGCTAGTAATTTTTCTGCCATTGCAAAACCTACTGCATTACTTATGCCCTGACCTAAAGGTCCTGTGGTCGTTTCTACGCCTGGTGCATAACCATATTCGGGGTGGCCTGCGCATTTAGAATGGAGCTGACGGAATGTTTTGATTTCGTCCATCGGCAAGTCGTAACCTGTGAGATGAAGCAATGAATAAATTAACATCGATCCATGGCCGTTCGAGAGAATAAAACGATCACGATTAGCCCAGTTTGGATTAGAAGGGTTATGTTGTAAATGATGATTCCATAAAACTTCAGCAATTTCAGCCATGCCCATAGGTGCACCTGGGTGTCCTGAGTTTGCTTTTTGAACTGCATCCATTGATAACGCACGAATCGCGTTAGCTAAATCTTGACGTGTTGCCATTATTGCCTCCCGAAATTGACAGCCTTACAAATATTTTTTAAATATTTGTGTACTAAATGTAAAGTTAAAAAATTGATGTTATTTTTACCTAAATTATTGCTTAAATACCCCTTTTCAGCAAGGTGAATAGGGTCTTTTTGCCCCTTGATTATTTGAGCTAAATCCTTTTCATTCTCGCCATTTGATTGAGCAACCTATACTCGACTTTTGATCGACGGGGCCCTTCTGAGTCTTAGCAACAAGAAGCATTGCCTCATATAAATCTCGCGTATTATTAGGTGGCGGCTCTCCTCGACCTGTTGCATCGAAGCGACCACGATATTGCAGCTCTAAATTACGATTAAAGCCAAAAAAATCAGGCGTGCAAATAGCATTATAGAAGCGTGCAGTTTCTTGACTGTCATCAATGACGTAAGGAAAAGGAAAGTTAAATTGATGCGCAATGAGCTTCATGTTCTCAAATGAATCCTCAGGATAATTCTCGGGGTCATTACTTTGAATGGCAACTGTTTCAATACCGAGATCTTTTAGTACCCGAACATCACTTACAAGCCTTGGTAAAATTGCTTTCACGTAAGGACAGTGATTACATATAAACATGACAAGCAAACCATTAGCCCCTTTTGATTTTTCTAGATTCCAAAAGTTATCGTCGACCCCCTGTAAATTAAAATCGATCGCTTTCCAACCAAAATCGCAAAGTGGAGTATTTAAACTAACCATGTTTTATGCCTTAATATAGCTTACTTATTTAATAGAATTGACTATGGAAGAAAATCGATTTTACCACTCTGAAAACCTAGAACTCAAACATGTCGTTGAGTTAGGCACACAGACACATATTCACGCTACAAAAGTTTTAAGGTTAAAGGTAGGTGATCAATTTGCGCTCTTCAATGGCGATGGTTTTGATTACGTCGCAAGAGTAATCGAATTATCCAAACATAATACTTCTGTTGAGATTGTCGATAGGTATGAGGTGAATCATGAGTCACCCTTAAAAATTACCCTCGCGCAAGGTCTTGCAGCTGGAGACAAAATGGACTGGATTATTCAAAAAGCGGTTGAGCTCGGTATCCAATCCATACAGCCTCTATTGACTGAACGATCGATTGTTAAGCTAGATCGTGAAAGAGCAGATAAAAAACTTGAGCACTGGAGAACTGTTGCTATTTCAGCCTGCGAACAAACTGAGCGAAGCATCATTCCAGATATTTCAAGTCCGGTTCATTTAACCCAATGGCTTAGTAATCAGAACCCAATAACTGACAGTTTGAAATTAATCCTTACGCCAGCGAAAGCTCAAAATATAAATCATTTAGAAAAGCCTTCTTCTCCTGTTATTTTTATGGTGGGGCCTGAAGGCGGTTTTTCAGAAAAAGAAATGAATTTGGCTTTAAGTAGTACCTTTATTCCAGTAAATTTTGGCAAGAGAGTTCTAAGAACGGAAACAGCCTCGATCGTAGCGCTCTCTATTATGCAAAATTTATGGGGTGATTTTGCATAAAACGCAAAAATTTTGGTATTTTTATAAAAAATTACTGTAAAATATGCATTTTAAACAAATTATTAACTTATGTCTCTTGGCGAAGCAATTAGAAAAAGAAGGAAGTCTTTAGGGTTAACCCTACAGACCTTAGCAAAAAAAATTGCAAGCGACCCTGGTAATCTTTCTAGAATGGAAAGGGGCGCTCAAAATATCGGTGAAGCACAATTATTAAAAATTTGTGAGGTGCTAAATTGCGCACCCTCAAGTCTTTTTCAAAATAAAGCACCTACAAATCTCATTCAAAAACAGGACAGCCAAACATTTGCAAGATGGTTTAGATTAGCAGCCCCGTATATCAATACTTTTAGTAATAAAACATTTGTCATCGCTTTCGGCGGGGAGCTTCTTGATGAAGATCAATTTACAGCACTCTCTCATGACATTAATTTATTAACCTGCTTAAATGTCAAAATTATCCTAGTTCATGGTGCAAGACCCCAAATCGATCAAAAACTTAAAGAGAAAAAAATTTCAACTCAACTTGTAAGGAATGTTCGAGTCACTCACGATTTAGGTATGGAAGCAGTAAAAGAAGCTAATGGCCTCATTAAGATTAATATTGAATCAACACTTTCCTCAAGTCTTTTAAACTCGCCCATGGCGGGTAGTGATATTAAAGTCTCTAGCGGAAATTTTATTACTGCAAAACCTTTGGGCGTAATCGATGGTATCGATATGCAACATACAGGAGAAGTAAGAAAAATTGACAGCGCTGCCATAAAGAAAAAATTAGATAATAAAGAATTGGTAGTGATCTCACCCATCGGCTATTCACCTTCAGGCGAAGTATTTAATCTCACCATGGAAGACGTGGCGCTCAAAACCTCTATCGCTTTAGAAGCGGACAAACTTATTCTTCTGATAGATTCCGATGGTATCTTTAATCTAAGAAATGAACTTCTACATGAGATGACGTTAGAAAAGGCAATTAATCTTTATAAAAGTATTGCAAAAAATAACCCAAAAAAAAATGAGCTCATTAACATTAACTCCAATGAGTTAGATCTTCTGGAAATTGCTATTAAAGCTTCCGAAGCAGGTATAAATAAAATTCATCTCATTAATAGACATATCGATGGTGCGATTCTACAAGAATTATTTACGGATGAAGGTGTAGGAACAGTTATTACCGAAAAAGCCCTCGACGCTATCAGGTCCGCTTCGCATAACGACGTCAAAGGAATTCATAAACTGATCAACCCACTGGAGGCTGGTGGGTATCTTATCAAAAGAGGTAAGGAAAGAATTGATCATGAGATTGAAAATTTCTTCGTGATCGAGCATGACAATAAAATTGTCGGTTGTGCAGCTTTATACCCTTATAACGATTATGTTGAATTTGCATGTTTTGCTATTAACAAAAATTATCAGTCTAAAGGCTTTGGCTCAAAACTCTATAGTTATTGTGAAGAAATTGCACAAGAGAAAAATTATAAATATCTCTTTGCCTTAACTACAAGAACTGAGCATTGGTTCATTGAGAAGGGATTTAAAGAAGAGAATATTCAAAAGCTTCCTAAAAAAAGATTAGAGTCTTATTTGCCACAAAGAAATTCAAAATTGTTTATTAAAAAGCTTTAAAATCTTAAAAAAACTATAGGTATAAAAATGAGTCACAATATTCAACCGGAACATAAAGCCAAAATATTAAGCGAGGCTTTACCGTACATCAAAAAATTCTTTGGCAAAACTATCGTCATTAAGTACGGGGGTAATGCAATGGTCGACGAAAATTTAAAGCAATCGTTTGCTAGTGACGTCGTGCTTTTGAAATTAGTTGGCATGAACCCTGTTGTTGTTCATGGTGGTGGTCCTCAAATAGATGAACACCTCGATAAGCTTGGTAAAAAAGGTGAATTTATTCAAGGTATGAGGGTAACCGACTCTGAAACCATGGATATTGTAGAGATGGTTTTAGGTGGCCAGGTGAACAAAGAGATTGTAAATCTCATTAATAGACATGGTGGAAAAGCAGTGGGTCTCACAGGCCAAGATGGAAACTTTATTCACGCAAAAAAACTTATTGTGCAAAATGACGCAGATCCTAAAAAAACCATCGATCTTGGTCACGTAGGAGAAATTGCATCAATTAATCCTAGTATTATTAATTTTCTAGATGAAGGAGATTTTATTCCTGTTATAGCGCCGATTGGTGTTGGAACAAATGGTGAGACTTACAATATCAATGCAGATCTAGTCGCAGGAAAACTATCTGAGGTATTACATGCTGAAAAATTAATCTTACTTACAAATACACCTGGCGTTCTAGATAAAAAGGGTTCGCTTCTGACAGGACTAACCCCGAATCAGATAGATAAGCTTGTAGAAGATGGCACTTTATCAGGTGGTATGCTACCTAAAATAAGTTCAGCGCTTGACGCTGCAAGAGGTGGCGTTAAAAGTGTCCACATTATTGATGGGAGAGTGCAGCACGCACTTTTATTAGAAGTATTAACTGACGAGGGTGTAGGCACTTTAATTAAGGCAAAATAATTGTCAAAGATTTGGATTTTTGATTTAGACGATACGCTGCACGACGCAAGTTCAAAAATATTTCCACGCATTAATCAATCTATGACGGCATATGTCAGTGAAAAGCTTAATATCAGCCAAGATGCTGCACATGATCTTCGCGATCAATATTGGAAAGTCTATGGTGCTACATTGAAAGGGCTCATCGAAAATTATGGTGTTGAACCAAAAGAATTTTTAATGAAGACGCACGATGCAGAGGAGCTATCGGGGTTCGTAAAGCAATCTCACAATTTAAAAAATACTTTAAAAAAACTCAAGGGTAAAAAAATTGTTTTTACTAATGCACCGCTGCATTATGCAGTTGCAATTATTAAATCACTAAAAATTCAAAAGTATTTTTCAGCAGTCTATAGCATTGAATCAACCAACTACAATCCAAAACCTTCCCTCTATGCGTTTAGAAAAATTTTAAGGCATCTCGGGAAAAAAGCTCATCAATGTGTAATGGTAGAAGATGATCTTGCTAATTTAAAAACAGCTCACAAGATTGGTATGAAAACAGTCTTAGTCTCAAAAAAAAATAAAAAAACAGTCTTTATAAATAAAAGAATTACAAAAATTACTCAGCTAAAACAGTATAACTAGATAAGCTTGACCAGCATATTAAGTCGTGCTTCGAAAATAGCAGTCTTAATATCGAAGCCGCGTTTATTTTGGCTAATAGAACTAAGATTCAATTTATTAAGATGTTTTAAATACTTTTGTAATACTTTCAAGGTGGTTTGTGCAGTATTTTTTTGGCTTAGCTGGCCTTCGATATAAGCTTCAAAAATTTGCATTACATCTGGAAGTATGTCCGGATTCCTAAATAAATCCATCTTGTAGATTAAATCTAAAACTTGACGTGGTTTAAGTTTTTTAAATTGCTTTAAGTCAGGTAGGTTAAATATCAACTTCTCAGTTAATTTTTTTACAGCATTGGGTACAGAAAGTCTTAGATAAATTTTCTCATTACATTTAATACCAGGCTTTATAGGATAGGTATACATAAAAAATATAGCTGCTCTAACATCAGCCGAGTATCCAAGTTTAGCTGCGTACTCTAAACTTTTTTTAATTGAATTTTTATTTTTTGGGTAATCTAGTTCTGGCAGTAATATTTTAAGAGCACCACATCGATTAAGTACTTCAAACATCAAATAAGATTTTTTTTCTAAAAATCCAGCGGCTAATTCACTCCAGACTCGTTCAGAAGCTACAGTTTCAATTTCTTTATTTTTTATAATCTGCTTAAGAATAGCTTCCGTCTTGGGATGAATTTTAAACTTGTGAAATCGAGCAGAAAATCTAGCAATGCGCAGAACTCTAATTGGGTCTTCCACAAATGCAGAGCTCACGTGTCGCAATACTCTACTTTTGATATCTTTTATACCGCCAAAGGGATCAAAAAACTTTCCTCTTTTGTCTTTTGCTATCGCATTAATTGTAAGGTCTCTTCGTTGCAGATCTTCTTCTAGCGTTACTTCTTCTGAGGCATAAACTTTAAAACCCTTATACCCTTTTGAGACTTTTCGTTCAGTTCTTGCCAAGGCGTATTCTTGGTGTGTTTTTGGATGTAAAAAAACTGGAAAATCTTTACCTACAGGTTTGTAGCCTAATTTGACCATTTCCTCAGAAGTGGATCCTACGACTACATAGTCTTTATCTTTAACAGATAAGCCCATGATTTGATCTCGAACAGCGCCGCCTACGAGATATATTTTCATTTATCTACCAGATTTGCTTCTATAAAAATGGTACTTGGATCGCGTGGGGGATCTATTTTTCTTATTGCCTAGGTAATGCTCTAAACGCTCGAAAGAGTAGCGGTATGAGATTACGCGTTGCGTATTTACAACATTATCAACCTGCATAGACCTCCAGTTGTCGCGCGTTAAAATTTTGATTGGCATCATTTCCATACTAAAGGCAAATAGGTATGAAAAACTTCTATTAAGGGGGATGATTAACCGATTTAATTTTTCTGATCGAATAATAAGACGAATAATCTCTTTGAGCGAATAAACATCAGGCCCACCTAGATCGTAAACGCTACCATACGTTTTTTTATCAAAAAGTGTCTTAATTAAAATTTTTGTCACATCCTCAACAAAAATGGGTTGAAATTTAGACTGAGGTGATAGGAGAGCTATTGCTGGCAACCATTTCACAAGAATTTTAAACATATTAATAAAGTTATCTTTTGCCCCAAAGATAACAGAAGGTTTTAATATAGTTAAATCTAAATCTTTTTGTTTAAGTAATTCGGATTCGCCTAGCGCTTTAGATTTAAGATATAAACTAGGGGCCCTGATACTTGCGCCCAAAGCACTAACATGAAGTAATCGCTTAATACCTAAATCCTTCATGACTTTTGCCAAATGACTTGGCCATATATGATGAATGTTGTCAAAAGACTCTTTTTTAGATTGGTGAAGTATGCCTAAGAGGTTAATTACAACATCTGTCTTTTTTAAATCTTTTGCTATTTGTGCAAGATTATTAAGATCTAAGTTAAATATTTCAACGTTTGGATTGACGGTCCATAATTTAATTTTTTCTTTATTTCGAGAAAACAATTTTAGATTTTGATTAGATTGGCTTAGAGCTAAAACAAGGCTGGACCCTAAAAATCCTGACGCCCCAAAAATTGCAATTGTTTTTTTTGAGTTAGCCATCTAGAAATTAAAGCATTCTTAAAATAAATATAAGGATAAGAATTAATGTGATGTTTGTGGTGAGTTTTAAATACTTTATGTATTTTTTATTTTTTGTATTTAAATATAAAAAAGTAAATGCTACTAATATTACAAGTAATAACAATATACAAAATCTTAAAATGTTCATTGGTAAACTCCCGCCATCTCTTGATTTAAAATTCCATTCTTAGAATTGGTGTAACGTGTTGCTAAATTAGAGGTCTTAGGATCTTGGCTATCTAATGTTATTAAGCTCCAGCACTTCTTATCAGAAAGTAGTGCAAGCAACAACTTGTTATTTAATTCGTGGCCAGATTTGTATGCCTTAAAATTGCCTATGATTGCGTAACCTAGCATGTATAGATCACCTACAGCATCAAGTATTTTATGTCGCACAAATTCATCGTTGTAGCGTAATCCATCTGTATTAATAATCTTGTACTCATCTAAGACAATAGCATTATCGAGTGATCCACCCCTAGCTAATCCATGAGATCTTAAGTACTCAACTTCCTGCATAAATCCAAATGTACGTGCACGGCTAATTTCTGTGATATAGGATTCATCGTAAAAATCTAAAGCAACTTTGTTAGTCGATGCATCAAATACAGGATGAGGAAAATCGATTGTAAAATCAACTTTAAATCCATCATAAGGCTCAAACCTTGCCCATTTGTCTTTATCTTTTACTTCAATTACATCCTTAATCAACACAAATTTTTTCGCGGCATCTTGTTCTTTGATCCTCGCTGTTTGGAGTAGATAAATAAATGGTATGGAGCTTCCGTCCATAATAGGCACTTCAGATCCATTCAGCTCTATAATAATATTATCGATACCTGTAGCTGATAATGCAGACATTAAATGTTCAACGGTTGCTACACGCGAAGTGTCTTGACCAATAGCTGAACACATTTTGGTATCTTTCACAGCATCAGGGCTTACTTTAACCTCATTGATTTTATTTTGATCAACCCTTCTAAAGACAATGCCTTGATCCACTTCGGCAGGCTTTAAAGTCATAGTCACTTTTTCACCATTATGGAGACCGACACCAGAAGTCTGCACTGACCTTTGAATAGTTCTTTGTTTAATCATTGAATACTTACTCGCCTTTTTTTCTCAAGAATGCAGGAATATCATATTCTTCCATACCTGACATTTTCATAATTTCAACCTGGGCCCTATTTTCATTGGAGCTGAACACATCGGGTTCATCATCTAGAGAGGGCTCTTCTTGGGTCGGGGTTTGTTTATTTTGTATGATAGATCTGGGTTCGATACGGGGCATCCTTTGTTTTACGTTTTGAGCTAATCCTGTAGCCACAACAGTCACTCGAATAGAGTCACCCATTGCCTCATCAATTACATTACCGACAATTACTGTAGCATCGATAGCTGCAAACTGCTTAATCGTTTCCATGACTTCATGGTATTCCTTAAGTGTAAATTTACTACTTGCAGAAATGTTTACTAATACACCTCGCGCATTTACTAAATTCACATCCTCTAAGAGAGGGCTTGCTACTGCTGCTTGAGATGCTTTATATGCACGATGTTCGCCTTGAGCGACACCAGAACCAATCATCGCCATTCCCATTTCTCCCATGACCGTCTTAACGTCAGCAAAGTCAACATTCACTAACCCTGGGCTATTAATAATTTCTGAAATACCTGAAACTGCGTTATAAAGAACATCATTTGTTGCATTAAAGGCTTCTAAGAATGGGATATGCTCACCTAAAACTTCCATTAACTTTTCATTTGGAATGACAATTAGGGAATCTACATGCTGAACTAATTCATTAATACCATCAGCAGCAATCGCTGTTCTTTTACCTTCAAATAAGAAAGGTTTAGTGACAACTGCAATAGTTAAAATACCTAATTCTTTTGCAATTTTTGCAATCACAGGTGCGGCACCTGTTCCAGTTCCGCCACCCATTCCTGCTGTGATAAATAACATATCAGCACCTTTAATAGAACTGATAATTTTTTCTTTATCATCAATAGCAGCTTGCTTTCCAATTTCAGGCTTAGCACCCGCGCCTAAGCCTTTGGTCATCGCCTGGCCAATCTGCAATATATGGCTTGCCCGACTTTTTTTCAAAGCTTGCATGTCAGTATTGGCACAAATAAATTCAACGCCTGTTAAATTCTTATCGATCATATGATCAATAGCATTTCCGCCACAGCCTCCGACACCAATCACTTTTATGATGGCATTTTGTGACTTGCTATCAACAACTTCAAACATACTCTATCTCCAAGAATTAAAAGTTACCTTGAAACCAATTCTTCATTTTCATAAAGATTTGATTTATTGAATTGCCATCAATTTGATTCATCATTTCTTTTTCTAGCTGCCCTTTCCCCATCAGTAACAATCCAATGCCCGTTGAGTACCTGGGATTGTCGACGACTTCAGACAAACCACCTACATTTCTTGGTGTGCCAATTCGGACCGGCATCCTGAATACACTCTCCCCAAGATTTACCATGCCTTTCATCAAGGACGATCCGCCTGTAATTACAATTCCAGAAGCTATCATATCTTCCATGCCACTTCGTTTCAACTCGTGTGCTACAAGCTCATAAAGCTCAACCAGTCTAGCTTCAATGACCTCTGCTAATGAGAGCGTTGAGATAGTTTTAGACTCTTTTCCATCTACTATAGGAATTTCAATTTGCTCTGAAGCTGAGGCTAAACTTCTTGCAGCGTAACCATGCTTAATTTTTATCTCTTCTGCTGACGGTAAAGGCGTTCTAAACGCCACCGCAATATCATTATTGATTTGATCACCTGCAATCGGAATCACGGCCGTATGTCGAATAGATCCTTGTCTTAGCACAGCGATATCAGTTGTCCCACCGCCAATATCCACCAAACAAACACCTAATTCTTTTTCATCATCCGTGAGAACTGCCATGCTTGAAGCTAAGGGTTGCAGAACTAATTCAGACACTTCAAGTCCACAACGCTTGATACATTTCACAATATTTTGAGCGGCTGCAATAGCGCCTGTGACAATATGAACCTTAACTTCTAATTTCATACCGCTCATACCAAGTGGCTGTCTGACATCTTCCTGCCCATCAATCACATATTCTTGTGTCAAAATATGCAGAACTTGTTGATCGTTGGGGAGTGTAATAGCACAAGCAGTTTCAATCACTTTATCAACGTCCAATTGAGAGACTTCAGTATCTTTAATTTTGACCATACCGTGAGAATTGATACTTTTAATATGGCTACCTGCAATGCCAGTATAAACATCAGTAATCTTGCAATTCGCCATCAATTCAGCTTCCTCAATAGCTCTTTGAATCGCCTCCATAGTGGAATCAATATTAATGACTACACCTTTTTTTAATCCTTTTGAGCTATGTTGGCCTAATCCGATCACATTTAGTAGACCATCTGGCTGCAGTTCAGCGACAATAGCCACAATTTTCGATGTTCCAATATCAAGTCCTACGATGAGATTTTTTTCTTCTTTTTGTTTAATCATATAAGCGGCCTCTCGCCACTATCAATTTTTTGGATTGGTTCAGTAGATTTTTTAATGGCAAAACCATTTGGATATCTTAAGTCAGCTGAGCCAATTCTTTTAACAGAGGCAGAAATATTATCGTACTGAGCCATAAAGCGAGATAGGTTTTCTTCGATGTTGTCTTTACTTAAAATAATTTTCATATTGTTTGTAGTTCTAATGTCCCAAGTGTACCTAGAAGATAGGGAAACTTGCGCAATTTTTAATTGTTTTTTTTCTAAAATACTTTGCATTTTTTTATACTCCAGTGCTATATGACTCTCCGTTCCTTCTGGGCCAAAAAATAATGGGAGATCTTCATCGGATGCCCCATGAAAAATTTCGCCATTCTCATTTACTAATGCAATAGCACCCCACCTTCCTATCGCTTGATGCTCCTCGACAAGCACTTCTAATCGATCAGGCCAAACTCTCTTTAAACTTACATTTCTTATCCAAGGCAGTTTTGTAAAAGCTTCTTTGGTGTTATATAAATCTAAGGAAAAAAAATTACCTTTTACAAATCGATCTGAAATCATACTCACTTGATCTTCGTCAAGGTGATGATATTGGCCTACTACCTTAATTTCTCTTATGGGAAATTTAGCAAAATGCATAAATTGATAACTCAACAGAAAAAGTATCAAAATAATATTAAGTAAAAAAACTAAATTGCCTAACCAATAAACTTTTAAATAGTTATTTAACATATGCGGTTTTTAAAATTTCTAGCACTAAGTGATCAAAATCAATACCCATCTCTTTTGCGGCCATGGGTACTAAACTGTGGCTCGTCATACCAGGTGATGTATTCACTTCTATAAAATAGTGGTGGCTTTTTTTATCCATCATAAAATCGACACGACCCCAGCTAGAACATCCAATCGAATTAAAAGCCTCCAAAGCTTCATTAGCTATTAAAGCTTCTTTATTTTTCTCTATTCCTGAAGGGCAAATGTATTGCGTATCGTCTTTAAGATATTTAGCTTCGTAATCATAAAACTCATTACTTGGCTTTATTCTAATAACAGGCAAGGTCTTACCATTTACGATAGCTACTGTATATTCCTCGCCATCCACAAACTCTTCAACGATAACATTTGGATCAATCTTTGATGTTTTTGAAAAAGCTTTTTTATATTGTTCTTCATTTTTGATTTTATCGATACCGATACTTGAACCTTCATTAGAAGGTTTAATAAAAAAAGGCAATCCTATTGTATTTACGACATCCGTATATGGCGTTTTCTCGGTAACTTTTAGAAAATCTGGCGTTGAAATATTTAATGAGCGCCATAATAATTTCGTTTTAAGCTTGTCCATCCCAATCGCTGAACTTGCAGAGTCACTGCCGGTATATGCAACATTTTTTGATTTTAATAAAGCTTGTATTGATCCATCTTCTCCACCTCTCCCATGCAAGGCTATAAAAACTCTGTCATAACTTTTAATATCTTCAATATTTCTACCTGAAGGGTCAAAAGTCTCAGCATTGATACCCAGTCGCTTTAAAGCATGAAATATAGCATCACCACTTAGAAGTGAAATAGCTCTTTCATTCGAGTCGCCGCCCATAAGAACAGCAACTTTTCCAAATTTATCCATCAGTTTAGAAATTCCCCTAAAATTTTTATTTCTCTTTCAAGCTTAATGCCTTTTCTTTTTAAAACTTCAGACTCAACATAATCAATAATATTTTCAATGTCTTGTGCAGATGCATCGCCTAAATTAATAATAAAATTAGCATGCTTGTCTGAAACTTCAGCATTGCCAACTCTAAAACCTTTTAATCCGCAATCTTCAATAAGCTTTGCTGCAAAAGTATCTTTTGGATTTCTAAATGTTGACCCTGCTGTCGGCCAATTAAGAGGCTGTGTATTTTTTCTATGATTAAGATATTCCTTGATCTTGCTTTCTGGATCAGCTGCCATATCTTTCTTAAAATTAAACCAAGCACCTACAAACCATTCTTTTGAATTAGGCTTAATTACTTCGCGATAAGAAATCTTAAATTCATCTTTTAATCTTGTAACTATAATGCCACCTTCATCAATCATATTAACCTTGGTCACAAAATTCCATGTCTCAGAACCATAGCACCCAGAATTCATTGCTAAGGCACCTCCAACTGTACCTGGAATGCCTGCAAAAAATTCCCCGCCTACATAATGTTCTTTAGCAAGATTTTTAGCGATTTTTGCACATGTATTCCCTGATTCTGCATACATACCATTGTTTGTCATTTGAATTTTATTTAAAGCTGCATGCATTATGATTACGGTCCCGCGAATACCCCCGTCTCTTACTAAAATATTAGATCCTAATCCAATAAAAGTGAGAGGCTTTACGTATGACTCATGTTTTAAAAAAAATTTTAAATCTTCTAAATTTTTCGGTGAAAATAATGCGTCAGCCGTCCCACCTACACGCCAACTGTTGTATTTATTTAATGATTCATTTTTTAAAATCAGTGCATTCTTCATGAGTTCACAATATTTAAAATATCCTTAGCCACTCTGCCTATCGATCCTGCTCCCATTACAATTAGAATTGAATCTTGACTAATATTTTGAAGTGCTGTTTTAGCTAGCTCAGTAATTTCCTTCTCAAAAGATACTTTGGTTGTGATCTTATTAATATCCTCCATCATTACTGATGAGCTCACACCTGAAATCAGGGTTTCTCCGGCTGAATAAATATCGGTGAGTAGAATTTGATCTGCCTTATGAAGCACTCTTACAAATTCATCAAAAAAGTCTCGTGTTCTTGTGTAGCGATGAGGCTGGAACACAAGATAAATCGATCTACCTGGATAAGCATCTCTTGTAGCATCAAGAACTGCTTCAATTTCTACAGGGTGGTGTCCATAGTCATCGACTAATGTAAAAGTTTTATCATTAAACGTTAAATCTTTATACGTTTCGAATCTACGTCCTACCCCTTTAAAATGTTTTAGGGCGTCAATTGTTTTCGAAATGGGTATTTCAAGTTCATCAGCAAGAGCTATCGCTGCTAATGCATTTCTAACATAGTGCTTACCTGGAAGATTTAAAGTAATCTCTTTTTTAATCACATCAGAATGTTTAATGGTAACCTTAAAATGCATTTTGCCTGCATCGGCTTTGACTTCTTCTGCATGAACGTCTGCTTCAGCAGATAAACCATAAGTGATGATAGATCTAGAAATCTCAGAAATAATTGATTTAATAACAGGATCATCAATACAGAGAATCACTACACCATAAAATGGTAATCGATGTATAAATTCGATATAAGTTTTTTTAAGCTTATCAAAATTATTGTCATAGGTTTCCATATGATCTTGATCAATGTTAGTCACAATTGAGTATATAGGGGTCAGATGCAAGAAAGATGCGTCTGACTCATCAGCCTCAACCACAATAAATTCACCGTTTCCTAACTTTGCATTTGCATTTAAAGAAGAAAGCCTTCCCCCAATTACATATGTTGGATCCATTGAGGCCTCAGCTAAAATGGAAGCGATTAAACTCGTTGTTGTTGTTTTGCCGTGCGTACCTGCTACTGCAATACCTTTTTTAAAACGCATTAATTCTGAAAGCATTTCTGCTCTAGGCATAATCGGTATCTTATTTTCAATAGCAGCTTCTAGTTCTGGATTATCTTTGTTGATTGCGGAAGAGATAACTAAGACATCAATATCTCTAATATTGTCAGATGAATGATTAATAAAAATTTTAATGCCAAGGCCTTTTAGACGAGAAGTTATGGGGGACTCCTGGATATCTGAGCCGGAGATAAAGTAACCTAGGTTATGCATCACTTCTGCAATACCACTCATACCAGAGCCACCTATACCTACAAAATGAATTCGATTTATATTGTGTTTCATTTTTTAATTAATCGCTCGCATGCTTGATAAATAACTTCCTCAGGCTTTGTCTCTGTATTTTCTAATGCTGCTTTTGCCATATTTAAACATTTACTTCTTGTAATATCTTGGAGTAATCCACTTAATAATTCAGTCGTGAGTTCCTCCTGATTTATAAGTCGCGCAGCCTTCTTATCACTTAAGTATCTTGCGTTATAAAACTGATGGTTATCTACCGCAAAAGGAAATGGTACCAAGATGCTAGAAATGCCAGCTACCGAAAATTCAGACACCGTGAGGGCACCAGATCGTGCTATGACAAGGTCTGCCCATTCGTAAACTTTTTCAATATTATCTAAATAAGCTCTGCAGTCTGCTTTGATCCCGCACTTCTTATATGTTGCTTTCAATGCTTGAAAATGTTTCTCACCAGATTGATGAATAATCTTCGGTCTATTTTTTAGATTTATTTTTTGGATACTTAAAGGGATAGTGTCATTAAAAAATTTAGCTCCCAGACTGCCCCCTACAACAAGCAATCTTAACGGGCCTTTTCTATTTTTAAATCTTTGAACAGGTAATTTAATTTGCCTAATGCTATCCCTCACTGGATTACCAATTTTTTGGGAGGCGCGTATAAGTTTGATTGGAAAGGCAGAATATATTGTTGTAGCGATGACCGCTAATAATCTATTAGTGAGCCCTGGGATAGAATTTTGTTCATGCACAATGAGTGGCTTACCCATGAGTCTTGCCATGAGGCCTGCAGGAAATGAAACATAACCTCCCATAGCAATCACTACATTAGGCTTTTCTTTTTTAATGACTGTCATACATTGTATCAATGCAACCAAAAGTGTTAATGGAAGTTTTAACCAACTTAAAATACTTTTACCTCTGACGCCTGTAATATCTATCATGGCTTTTTGATAGGGCTTTTTCTCTATCAACTTGTTTTCCATACCATGCGAAGTTCCAAGCCAAGTGATTGACCAACTTTTAGCTTTTAAATAATCGGCAATTGCGATACCTGGATAAATATGTCCTCCAGTACCTCCAGCAATAATCAATATTTTTTTGTTAGCTTTCACTGCGCTATATTCCCCTTAAGCCTCTTCGATTTTCCCAATCAATTCTTAATAGTATTGCAATTGCAATTATATTAGCCAAAATACCGCTACCGCCAAAAGATAGAAGTGGTAAGGTTAGACCTTTTGTAGGGAGGAGCCCCATATTCACACCCATATTGATAATGCCTTGTGTGCCAAACCAAATGCCAATGCCTTGAGATAATAAAGCTGAGTAATAGCTTTCATTGATAATAGCTTCTTTGGCAATACCAAAAGCTCGAATTACTAACCATGAGAACAACCCAATAACAATAAGTACACCAAAGAAACCAAATTCCTCAGCTAATACAGCTAAAATAAAATCAGTGTGAGCTTCGGGCAAGTAAAGTAATTTTTCAACACTACCACCTAAACCAACACCAAATAATTCACCTCGGCCAAATGCTATAAGAGCATGAGAGAGTTGGTAGCCCTTTCCGTAAGGGTCAGCCCATGGATTAAAAAATCCTACCAGCCTTTGATATCTATAGTCAGAACTATAAATTAAGGCTGCCATTCCAATAGGCGCAACAATACTTAAGCCCATCAGTATTTTTTTATCTATGCCACCTAAAATTAATGTGCACATTGCAATAACTGAGATTACAGCAAATGCACCAAAATCTGGCTCAAGTAATAACAATGATCCTATTAGCATTATCACTGCAGCCATTGGAAGAAACCCCTTCAAAAAGCTTCCAATCTCTTTAGATTTTCTTAAGACGTAATCTGAAGCATACATGGCTGTAAATAATTTCATAAATTCAGAGGGCTGCACATTAAATACAAGCAATGAAATCCAGCGTCTACTTCCATTAACAACATGACCAATACCAGGAATAAGAACAAGAATTAGCGACACCATACCTGCCATAAATAAATAAGGAGACATTTTTTGCCACCAGCGGATTGGAATTTGAAAGGTAATGACTCCGCCAATACATCCCAGTAGGACATAAATCGATTGTCTTACTAAAAAAAAGTAATTTTGATGTTTAGTTAATTTACTAGATTCGGCAAAAGAAATTGAAGATGAATAAACCATGATAAGGCCAATCGCAACCAATATTGATGAAACCCAAAATAGACCCTGATCAAAAGAAGGCTTGTCAATTGTCGATTTATTAGAAAATTTATCGATCATGATTTATTTTTTAATTTACTTATACAATCTTTAAAAATTTCTCCGCGGTGCACGTAATTTTTAAACATATCCGTGCTTGCACATGCCGGGGAGAGAAGAACTACATCACCCGATTTAGCTAATTCAAATGATTTGATAACTGCTAATTCAAGATTTTTTTCAATACTTATTGGAATTGTTTCGTCTTTAAATGCTTCTTCCATAATCTTTGCATCCCTACCAATCAAAGAAATATTTTTAACCCTACCTTTGGATGGGCTTACTAATGGCTTAAAATTTTGATTTTTTCCATCGCCTCCAGCAATGAGCAAGATTGGTTTGGTCATGCTTTGTATTGCAGCAATAGTAGCGCCTACGTTTGTCCCTTTTGAATCATTATAAAAATCAATGCCTGAAATAGAGTCAACATACTCAACTCTATGGGGTGGCGCTTTAAATTGACTTAATACTTTTTTGATCGCATCATGTGAAATTTTAAATGGTTCACAAAGTGCTAAAGCAGCCATAATATTTTGTAAGTTATGTGCGCCTTTAAGCTTAATTTCATCTAAAGAAACAATTTCAGCATTGCCTTTAGCAATAAAATATTGATTTCCGTTTTTTTTAATCCCATAATTTTTTATATCTAAATGATTTCCGAATGTTACTGAATCTTCATTAACCTGAGATTTAAGATAATTATCTTCTCTATTTAAAATCCTCTTTTTAGCATGATTAAATATTCTGTATTTGGCCTTAGCATACTCTTCGATTGATTCGTATCGATCCATATGATCTTCTGAAATATTTAATACTGCTGCAGTTTCAAGCACTAAAGAATATGTTGTTTCTAATTGATAACTCGATAGCTCAAGAACGTAAACATCTGGCGCTCCCTGACTTAAAGTATTTAATATTGGAGTGCCAATATTTCCTCCTACAATAGTCGATATGCCTTCTGCTTTTAATAATTCACCGACAAGACTAGTAACTGTGGTTTTACCATTTGAACCGGTGATTCCAATAACTTTAGAATTTGCTGGCTTAATCTGCGAGAAGATTTCAATATCACCTACTACTGGTATGCCTCGATTTAAAGCTGCTTGAACATAACTTTCTTTTAATGAAACTCCGGGACTAATAATAATTAATTCAACTTCATTAATAATGTCGTCATTAAATGTATCCCCAATAAAAAATTTAACTTCCTTGAATGTCGCTTTTATATCGTCCAAACCGTCAAAAGTTGATCTTGTATCAATTGCCTGAATAACGCATCCTTTGTTCGCTAAAAAATGCAATACAGATTGTCCTGTATCCCCAAGGCCAATTACTAAGATTCTCTTTTTATTAAAATTGGTAATCATCTAATCTTTAGTGATGAAATGCCAATTAATACAAGCATCATTGTGATGATCCAAAATCTAACAACTACTTGAGTTTCTTTCCAGCCCTTTTTCTCATAATGATGATGAAGTGGGGCCATAAGGAAAATGCGCTTGCCGACACCATATTTAAATTTAGTATATTTAAAGTACACAACTTGGATAGCAACAGAAAAAGTCTCAACCACAAAAATGCCACCCATAATAAATAAAACAATTTCTTGCCTGACAATGACTGCAACAGTTCCAATAGCAGCGCCTAGAGCAAGGGCGCCTAAATCGCCCATAAAAACTTCCGCAGGATAAGTGTTAAACCATAGGAAGCCTAAACCAGCGCCTGCCATTGCTGTGCAAAATATAGCTAATTCACCGGCGCCACTTATATATGGAATACTTAAATATTTAGCTATGACAAAGTTGCCTGCGACGTATGCAAATACGCCTAAAGCACTTGCAACCATAACTGCTGGCATGATAGCGAGACCATCGAGTCCATCTGTAAGATTTACAGCATTACTACTTCCTACGATGACGATATAACTTAAAAGAATAAAGGTGAGGCCATTCATCGAAAAACTCACATTCTTAAAGAAAGGAAGAATAAGTGATGTCTGTTCAGGAGTGACGGCATTTGACCAAAGATATATAGATGCGCTAAGGCCTATTATTGACTGCCATAAATACTTTTGACCTGCACTAATACCATTAGGATCTTTATAAATAACTTTTTTTAAGTCATCTACAAATCCAATAAGGCCGAAACCAAGCGTGACAATTAACAACAGCCAAATATAATTATTTGTTATATCTGCCCATAATAAGGTTGATACAATAATCGAGACCAATATCAAGCCACCTCCCATTGTGGGTGTGCCTGTCTTAATTAAATGATCTCTAGGACCGTCTGATCTAACAGCTTGCCCTATATTGTACTGATTAAGTTTCTTGATTAACCATGGACCAAAGGCAAAAGAAATCACTAATGAGGTGATCGTCGCCATCACTGCCCGTAATGTAATGTAATTAAATACATTAAATCCATGAATCTCTTTTGCTAAAAATTTAAATAATTCGAGCAACATAATTTTTTATCTTTCCTAAAAATTTTAAGTAAGTGCGTCTACAACTTCTTCCATTTTCATAAACCGAGAGCCTTTGACAAGTACGCAAGAATTCTTCTTTACCTTAGTTTTGACATATTGAATAAGCGTCTTCTTATCTTCAAACCACTTTGCATTGCCTTGGCAGTTATCTATTACATATTTTGTTAATTTTCCTGTTCCAACTACATCCGATATTTTATTTTTATTAATATAGGCACCTATTGATTTATGATACTCAGCTGCTTTTTTCCCTAGCTCACCCATATCACCAATAATTAATATCTTTTCACAATCTTGATTTGCTAATACATCTATTGCAGCTTGCATTGATGCAGGATTTGCATTATAGGTATCGTCAATCAAAATGCAGCCATGAAGTCCCTTTTTAATCTCTAATCTTCCATGAACAAACTTAATAGATTCAATGCCTTTTTTAATAGTCTTTAAAGGGATTTTTAACGCGAGAGAAGCGGCAATTGCTGCAAGTGCATTTTTTAAATTGTGCTCACCTTCTAATTTAACTTTAACTTCTACAAGTCCTTTTGGCGTTTTAATATGAGAAATTCCTTGAATCGTCTTTTTTACATGTACATCAGAATTTGAGCTAAGTCCAAAAGTAATAATTTTTTTTCGTCGTGCAGCAATTGTTAGCAGGCTATAAAACTCATCTTCTCTATTAATAACAGCAACACCATTATCTTTTAATCCAGAGAATATTTCTGATTTAGCTTTTGCGATACCTTCTTTCGAGTCAAAAAATTTGATGTGGGCTTCACCTATATTCGTCACCACAGCAACATCTGGGTTTGCAATTTTACTTAAATATTTTATTTCGCCTTTATGATTCATTCCCATTTCAACTACGGCATATTTTTGTGTTTTTTTAATATTCAATAAAGAGAGTGGCAGACCTATATCGTTATTGAAATTTCCTTGGCTCATAAGAACTTTTAATTTACTTTTTATATGGAAAGTAAGAATGCTTCCAATCATTTCTTTTGTAGTTGTTTTACCATTGCTACCTGTAATCGCGACAAGATGCAATTTAGATTGTGCTTTCCAATACTGAGCGATTTTACCTAAAGCCTCACGCCCATTTTTAACAATAATTTTATTTTCTAATTCTTTTATGTCGCAGGATATAACTGCAGCTAAGGCGCCATTTTTAATGGCGCTTTTTGCAAAATCATCTCCATTAAATTTTTCGCCTTTGATTCCTATGAATAGATCATTTTTTTTAATTGCGTTACTATTGATTGAAATATTTTTAATCGTTTTTTTAAGTAAGCTAGCGTCGCCGTAATATTTGCCAGCAACAATTTTTCTAAGCTGATTTAGGGTAAGTTCCATTCAGTTCGCCTTGTAAACTTTAAGTGCTTTTTTAGCGCAGGTTTGATCACTAAATGGATATCTAACTCCTTTGATCTCTTGATAAGTTTCATGGCCTTTTCCAGCGATGAGAATCATGTCATCTTTTTTGGCATATTTAATCGCTTTTTCTATTGCTTTATTTCGATCAGGTTCCGCTCGATAATATCCCTTCATGTACTTACTAATCTGGCTAATAATAGTTTTAGGATTTTCATTTCTTGGATTGTCTGAAGTAATAAAATTAATATCTGCTATATTAGAAGCTACTTCTGCCATATCTTTTCTTTTTCCGGTATCTCGATCCCCACCACATCCAAATATGCAAATGAGATTGCCATCGGTTTGCTTTTTAAGAGTTTGTAGCGCTTTTTTTAAAGCATCTGGTGTATGTGCATAATCGACAAAGATTTTAGGAGTATTTTTAGAGCCTAACCTTTCCATTCTTCCTGGCACCTGCGATAGAAAGCTTATCTTTTTTACAATTTTTTGAATTGGGTAGCCAGATGCTACTAATGAAGCAATAACTGCTAACAAGTTATAAACATTAAATTCCCCTATTAGAGGCGCTTTTACTTCGTATATTTCTTTTTTATATTCAATTTTAAAACATGTGCTCGAATTTGAATATTCAATATCTATCGCTTTAATATCCCCACCTTTTATTCCATAACTTAAAACTTTTATCTTATTTTTATCGAGGGAAGTTCTAAGTTTTTTTCCGTAAGAATCATCAATATTAATTACTGCGACTTTTAATGATGGAACGTGAAATAACTTCTTTTTTTCATTGAAATAATTGTTAAAGTTTAGATGGTAATCTAAATGGTCTCTTGATAAATTTGTAAACACGGCCACATCGAAAAGAACGCCGTTCACTCTTCCTTGGGATAAAGCATGAGATGAAACTTCAATTACAGCTGATTTCATTTTTTTATTTTTAAATTGCCTTAAAATACGTTGATTTGATATCGCATCGGGCGTTGTATATGTATGTGGCTTTAATTTCTTGTAGCCGTATCCAAGCGTGCCTATTAGGCCTGTTTTTTTACCTAAAAGATTTTGTATTTCAGCTATCCAGTATGCACATGATGTTTTTCCATTTGTACCAGTAATGCCGATAGTGAGTAGTTTCTTGGAAGGTTCTTTAAAAAAAATATGGGCAATTTCACCTTCTTTATTCTGTAAATCGGTAATAGCATGATGGGTAACATTCCATGATTTTTTCCAAATAAAATTTTTCTTTTCATAAAATATTACTTGGGCGCCTTTTTTAATTGCAGCCTCGATATAAGATCGACCATCTTGATGTATTCCAGGATAAGCTAAAAATAAAGAATTTTTTTTTGTATGTCTACTATCGTTTGATATATCAGAGAGATGTTGTCTATTTTTTTTTAATACACTCTTCATATCGTTTCTTTAGAATTAGTCTTATCTTGCGGCAGAGCTTTGTTTTGAGTTTTTATATCTTGAGGAATTTTTAATATCTTCATGACATCAGCCATCACGCTACTAAATACTGGGGCAGCTACTACTCCACCGAAATGACTTCCAAGACTTGGCTCATCTATCATCACGGCCATAATAATTCTTGGATTTGAAGCTGGGGCCAGACCTATGAATGAACCTATATTTTTATTCTTTTCATAAGCCCCGCTTGCTCCAATTTTCTCAGCCGTGCCTGTTTTTCCTGCAACTCTGTATCCGATAATTTTTGCATTACTTCCGGTACCCTCTTCAACAACTTGCTCCATCATGTCTACCATTGTCTTAACTGTTTGCTTTGAAAATACTTTTGTACCCATAGGAATTTCTTCTTTTTTAAACAATGTAACTGGCTTCATTTCTCCGTCATTAGCAAAAACTGTATAAGATTGGGCTAACTGAAGAAGAGTTAAATTAATTCCATGTCCGAAAGATATAGTTGCCTGATCTACTTTCCCCCAATTTTTATAATCACGAAGTCTTCCAGATACTTCTCCCGGAAATCCTACACCTGTTTGCATTCCAAACCCTACCTTATTTAAGGTGGACCATAAATCTTTAGGCGTTTGCATTAATCCAATTCTTGCAGCTCCCACATTAGAAGATTTAGTAATTACTTCTGAAACTGTCATGAATGGCTTGCTTTTGTCAGAATGAGCATCATGAATCGTAGCTGATCCAATTTTCATAAATCCTGATGAAACTTCCACCAATGAACTTGGATTAAGAATTCCAGCATCTAATGCTGAAGAGACTGTAAATGGTTTGATCGTTGATCCAGGCTCAAATACATCTGTCACTGCTCGATTCCTTGTAGGGCCGCCACCTTCCCTAAAATTGTTGGGGTTATAAGAAGGAAGATTTGCCATAGCTAGCACCTCTCCAGTTTTTGCATCTAACACAATAGCCGAGCCTGCTTTAGCTTTATGAATATCAATTGATTTAGCTAATTCTCTATACGTTAAATATTGAATTCTTGCGTCAATTGAAAGTTTTATGTCATGCCCGTCTTGAGGTAGTTTCACTTCCTGGAGATCATCAACAATCTTGCCAGCACGATCTTTAATAACTTTTTTACTGCCGAGCTTACCGGAAAGAAATTTATTCTGGGAAAGCTCAATGCCTTCTTGTCCTATATTATCTAGATTAGTAAATCCAACTAAATTAGCTGTGATGTCAGCAGCTGGATAAAATCTCTTAAACTCTTTCTGAAAAAATACTCCAGGTATTTTCAACGCTTGCAATCTTCTTGCATCTTCAGGCGAGATTTGTCTTTTGAGATATATAAATTCTTTTTTATTGTTTAGTAGTTTTTGATCAACCTCATTAGCGCTTAACTTAAGAATATTTTCTAGTTCTAATTTTTGATCTTTAGTTATTTTCACGTTTGGTGGATTTACCCACACTGACTCTACCGGACTACTGATCGCTAGAATATCGCCATTCCTATCAGTAATTTTTCCTCTATCTGCATAAAGAGAAATTACTCGAGTGCTCGTAGCATTTCCTTTCGATTGTAAAAATTTTTTATCTAAACTTTGTAAATAGAATGCTCTAAAAATAAGCGTTAAGAATCCGGCCAAAAATAGAAGTAAAATTAATCTTCTTCGAATACCCGAGAGCTCAAAAAATGTCTTCTCAACTTTATTGTTGATAAATAAACTCAAGGTTTCTCCAACAAAATAATTTTTTTAGGCTCGGGAGTTTTCATCTTTAATGTTTTTTTTGCGACTTCTTCGACTCTTCCGTGCATGGCCCAAGTGCTCTGCTCAACTTGCAATTGGCTATACTCAGAATTTAGCTTTTGACCAATCTCTTTTTGTTGATCAAGCTCAAAATAAAGTTTTCTTGATTGATGCTGTGAGTTTATTTTTGCAAGCGCCATAAGTAGGATTACAAAAAATAAAATAAAATTCACTTTTGTCATCTAATATGCAGTCCTTTCAGCAACTCGCATAATTCCGCTTCTTGCTCTTGGATTACGTTTTACTTCAGGTTCGCTAGGTCTAATAGGTTTTGTCACAATATTCAATCGGGGTTTTGGTAATTGATCACTTCTAATAGGAAAATTAGGGGGTAAGGTGTCTCTATTTTTCTCATTGTTAATAAATTGCTTCACAATTCTGTCTTCGAGTGAATGGAAGCTAATCACTACCATGATGCCGTCTGTTTTTAATAGCTCTAAAATTTTAGGTAGCACTTCTCTCAACTCTTCCAGCTCTCGATTTACATAGATTCTTAACGCTTGAAATGTTCGTGTTGCAGGATCTTGTCCAATTTCTTTTTTGGGCATATGGTCTGCGACAATTTTTGCAAGTTGTTTTGTCGTTTCAATCGAACCTACTTCATCCCTCTCTTTAATAATCGCAGTTGAAATTCTTCGTGCAAATTTCTCTTCACCATATTCTTTTAAAATTTTTTCTAGTTCTTTTTGTTCAATCTTTTTTAAAAGTTCAGCTGCTGTTACGCCCTTTGTCTGATCCATGCGCATATCGAGATACGCATCGAATCTAAAACTAAACCCACGAGCACCCTCATCAATTTGAGGTGATGAAATACCGAGATCAAGCAGGATACCATCTACTTTTAAAATGCCTTTTGCCTCTAAGACTTCATCAATTTCCGAAAAATGTGCATGCACAATTTCGAATCTCGTGTCTTTAATTTTTAAACCTTCTTCATACGCAGATTGATCGCGATCAATCGCAATTAATCTGCCTTCTTGGTTTAACTTTTCTAAAATTAACTTACTATGTCCACCTCGTCCAAATGTGCAATCCACATAAACACCATCTTTTTTTAAAACTAAATGCTCAACTGCTTCGCTTAAAAGGACAGTGATGTGATCATGATTAAAATTACGTTGTGCTTGATTCATGAGGTATTAAATTAAATTGCATCGTTAAAGTGAGAATCCTTCGAGTTCAATTGGCATACTTGAAGCTTCTTGTTGAGTAGCATTCTGCATTTGTTGATCCCAAGCTTCTTTATCCCAAAGTTCGAAATGACTTCCCTGTCCCACTAACATGGCCTGTTTATCTATCCCTGCAAATTCTCTTAATACTTGAGATAGGAGCAATCGGCCTGCTGTATCCAGTGACATGTCTTCTGCATAACCCACGAGCAATCTTTGTAACGCGCTCGATTTTTTATCAAAACTTGAAAGTGCCATGATCTTTGACTGGATAGGTTCCCAAGCCATTTGGGGGTAAATTAATAAACATCCATGGGGGTGTGCTGTAATGACTAAATTACCTGAAGATTGGGTGAGCAAATCCTCCCTATGCTTTGTCGGCATAGCCATTCTGCCTTTAGCATCAATATTCAAGAGATTAGCGCCTCTAAACATAATTACCGACCTAGTTATTTAATTCAAAAAAAGTGGGAAATTACTAAATACCCTTAGTTCTACTTAGAAATTCCCCACAAAAAACCACTTTTTTCCACTAATGACACTATAGATAATAAAAAAGAGCTCTGCAAGCTCTTTTTTGAAGGTTTTTTCATATATGACAAGGGTTTAGACGGATAAAACTGGAAGATTTTTAAGAAAAAGTTGAAGCCAACCGATAAGCCGGGTTCTGTCGTGGACAGTCATTCATCTAGGCACATGATTACTCATGCACTCAAGCAGTCTACCCGGTAGCAACACGAGCCGTGCTATTACTACCCTATTTGACTTTGCTCCGAGTGGAGGTTACCGCGTTTCACCGTAACTAAATACGCTCGTCTCTGTGGCCCTATTCCTCGTTTCACAACGTACGGCCGTTAGCCGTCACTCCGCTCTGTGGAGCCCGGACTTTCCTCTCCTTGAGTTAACAAGCAGCGACTGTCTAGTCAGCTTCTCATGAATTTTAACACACCTATAAGATGTCATTTTTTGGTGTATTTAATTTATATGGATCGCAACCTATACGTTTGCTGTTTAAAGTTAACAAAGAGTCATAGATCCTTTACTAGCATTTGATTATAAATTTTATAGTCAACTATAGGTAGAAGACAGTTATGCGATAGACGTTTAATGTACATCCCATGAAAACAAAAACAAAAGCTTTCGGTAAAGCCTTAAAAAAAATCCGTGTCAAAAAAAAATTGACTCAAGCAAATTTATCGCTTCAAGCTAATCTTGCAAGGGTTTATATATCTGAACTCGAATATGGGAAAAAATCACCTTCCATTGAAACAATATTTAAAATATCCAAAGCTTTAAATGTGAAATGTTCTAAATTAATGGATTTAACTGAAGAAGAATTCTTTAAATAATCAAACTTTTCTAGCTAATTAAGCGCCAAGCAATTTTTCTTCCAGCGTATAGCGGAACAATAGCTTCACCACCTACAATAATTTTTTCAGGAACAACCCAATCCTCTCTAACCAGATTGATTGATGATTTATTTCTTTGTAGCCCATAGAAATCTGCACCATAGAAACTTGCAAAACCTTCTAATTTATCAAGTGCATTGAGCTCATCAAACACAGCAGCATAAAGCTCAATAGCACTTGCTGCAGAAAAAATACCTGCACAACCACAAGCATTTTCTTTTGTTGATTTTAAGTGAGGTGCGCTGTCGGTACCTAAAAAGAATTTCGTATTACCTGATGAAACTGCATTTAAAAGCGCTTGTCGATGTGTCTCTCTTTTTAAAATGGGAAGGCAATAATGATGAGGATTGATACCGCCTATAAACATATGATTTCTGTTTAACAAAAGATGTTGGGGTGTAATCGTAGCTGCCACTTTTTTGGAGCTACTTAAAATAAAATCAGCGGCATCTTTCGTGGTGATGTGTTCCAACACAATTCTCAAATTGGGAAATGTTTTATGTAGCTTTAATAAATGTTGATCAATGAATGCTTTTTCGCGATCAAAAATATCAATTGCTGGATCCACGACTTCGCCATGAAGTAAAAGTGGCAGATCTAATTTTTCCATGATCTCAAACACATCGTAACGATCATCAATATTTTTGACACCTGAATCTGAATTAGTTGTGGCACCAGCTGGGTAATATTTAATCCCTGCAATTTGTTTATATTCAGGAATCTTTTTTATTTCTTCAAGTGAGGTTTTACCTGTGAGATATAAAGTCATGAGTGGCTGAAAGTGGCTATCGCTTTTTAAAGCCTTTTTAATTCTTGATTCGTATTGAATCGCTTGCTCTACTGTCGTGATTGGCGTTTTTAAATTAGGCATCACGAGTGCCCTCGCAAATTGCTTTGCGGTATAAGGCAAAACAGATGCCATAAGTACATCGTCTCTCAAGTGCACATGAAAATCATCGGGGGTGGTAATAGTTAAACTTTTAGTCATCTTTTTTTATTTTCAAAGCTTCATCATATAAATAATTTTTGTTGATGCCCAATATTTCTACACCTAATTTCACAGCAGCATTTGTTGGCATATGATTGAGTAATATTTTTAATATTCTATGCTGATCTTCGCTCAGTAATTCATTTTTTTCGTGGTGCATAGGAGATACTAAAATCACAAACTCACCTTTTTGAAAATTACTATCGCTTTCAATAATCTCTCTAACCTTTGAAACTTCGCCTCGGTAAATGCTTTCGAAAGTTTTGGTGAGTTCTCGCGCTACCACAATATGATGTTTGTCCCCAAAAAAATCAGCCATGTCATTCAAAGTTTTGATGATACGGTGCGGTGCCTCGTAAAAAATCATAGGGCATGGTTGCGTTTGAAGATTTTCAAACACCTTGATTCTTTGGCTACTCGTCGTCGGTAAAAATCCGTAAAAATGAAAGCTTGTATGTTCCATCCCTGAAACTGAATAAGCTGCTGTGATCGCAGAAACGCCTGGAATAGGCACAACTTCAAAACCAGCAGCTGCTACCTCTTTGACAATAAGGCCTCCAGGATCGCTGATATTAGGGGTGCCTGCATCTGATACTAACGCAATATGTTTGCCATCTTTTAAATATTCAATGATTTTTTGTGCGGAAGCTTTTTCGTTGTGCTGATGAACTGCAAACTGTTTTTTTTCAATGGAGAAATGAGACAAAAGACCTTGGGTATGTCTTGTGTCTTCTGAGGCTATGAGATCTACTGATTTGAAAGTTTCAAGTGCTCTATAAGTAATATCATTTAAATTGCCTATAGGAGTTGCTACTACATACAATATTCCACTCATCATCAACGGCCCAATTATTTTTAAAGCACTTAAAAAGCTCTTTTAAGTCGCTTACTCAAGACCTCTTTAAAAGAGATATAATCATTTTGTCATATATCAATGCTAAGTTAATAACACTTTAGAGGAAAACATGCTTAAACATATCAAATTATTTTTTATTTCATTTGTCTTGTTGCAACTCTTCGGATGCCCTGCTGCCATTATTGGCGGAGGCGCTATTGGTATTGATACATTAGCGGATCGCAGAACACCTGGCATCATTCTTGAAGATTCTAATATTGAATTAAAAGCTTTCGCTGGTATTCAAAAACTCAAAGGTGATATTCATACGAATGTCACAAGTTATAACGCGCATGTTCTTGTATTGGGTCAAGTGCCGAGTGAAGAAATTAAATCAACCATTACTGATCAAATTAAAGCGTTAGCTAACGTCAAATCAGTGATGAATGAACTCACGATTGAGCCTGTGAACTCTCTATCAGCAAGAGCTGAAGATACTTTAATTACCTCCAGTGTGAGGGCGCGCTTTTTCAAAGAAAATAAGGTTTCTCCTTTTTTCGTCAAAGTCGTAACTGAAAATAAGGTGGTCTACCTTATGGGTATTTTGAACGAAAAAGAGGCTAAAGAAGCTGAGGAGATTGCCAAAAATACAAATAGAGTTACAAAAGTAGTGAAGGTTTTTGAATATATCAAAAACTAAGTTAAGTATTGATATGTTAAGTTGTTGAAAGTAAAAGACTATTAAATAGCATAAGGCCATCCTAAGCCATGCCTTACGCGCCATTTGATTTAATTAAAGATATTGTTATAATGATTTCACAGTTTTTTCAAAATATTCAAGTTAGTTCTAAATCCCAAAATAAATTGCCCGCAACGCTAGCTAGCTTAATTACAGAATTAATCCATTAAAGGCCATCATGAATAAAAATATTATCCATTTATCAGACGCAACATTCGAAACTGAAGTGCTTCAATCCACTGTTCCTGTTCTTGTTGACTACTGGGCAGAGTGGTGCGGCCCTTGCAAAATGATTGCGCCTATTCTTGATGAGATATGCAAAGACTACGATGGTAAATTAAAGATTGCTAAACTTAATATCGATGAAAATGCACAAACGCCAGCCAAGTTTGGCATCAGAGGTATTCCTACTTTAATGATTTTTAAAAATGGTAATGTCGAAGCAACTAAAGTCGGCGCCTTATCAAAATCTCAATTAACAACATTTATTGACAGCAACATCTAAAGTTAACCCCTCCCCTTAAAACCCCTCAACGTAACACTAATCGGAAACCCCCAAACATGCATTTATCTGAATTAAAACACCTCCCCATTGCACAACTTGTAGAAATGGCGATCACGGACGAAATCGAAAACGCGAGCCGCATGAGAAAACAAGATTTAATCTTTGCCATCTTAAAAAACAAAGCAAAAAAGGGGGATAGCATTTACGGTGATGGCACTTTAGAAGTATTACAAGATGGGTTTGGATTCTTAAGATCGCCTGACACTTCTTACCTTGCAGGCCCTGATGATATTTATGTGTCACCTTCGCAAATCCGTCGTTTCAATCTTCATACAGGCGACACCATTCAAGGTGAAATTAGAACGCCTAAAGATGGGGAGCGTTACTTTGCGCTTGTAAAAGTAGACGAAGTTAACAATGAAGCGCCAGAAAATACAAAGAATAAAATTCTTTTTGAAAACTTAACCCCCTTATTCCCAACGATACCTCTCACGCTTGAAAGAGATATTAACGGCGAAGAAAATATTACAAGTCGTGTCATTGATATGATTGCGCCGATTGGTAGAGGTCAACGCGGCTTGATTGTAGCAAGCCCTAAAAGCGGGAAGACTGTCATGATGCAAAATATTGCGCATGCCATCACATCGAATCATCCTGACGTATCTTTAATTGTGCTTTTAATTGATGAGAGACCAGAAGAAGTGACTGAAATGACGAGGTCTGTAAAAGGTGAGGTTGTTGCATCAACATTCGACGAGCCTGCAACACGTCACGTTCAAGTGGCTGAAATGGTTCTTGAAAAAGCGAAGCGTCTTGTTGAACATAAAAAAGATGTAGTGATTCTCTTGGATTCCATTACAAGGTTGGCAAGAGCATACAACACAGTAATCCCCTCATCCGGCAAAGTGCTTACCGGCGGTGTTGATGCCAATGCGCTTCAAAAACCAAAGCGTTTCTTTGGTGCAGCCCGCAATATTGAAGAAGGTGGCTCGTTAACGATCCTCGCAACAGCTTTGATTGATACAGGCTCACGCATGGATGACGTGATTTACGAAGAATTTAAAGGTACCGGTAATATGGAAATTCATCTTGATCGTAAAATGGCTGAAAAACGACTCTATCCAGCGATTAATGTGAATAAATCAGGCACCCGTAAGGAAGAGCTTCTTATTCCTAAAGATAATTTACAAAAAATATGGGTGCTTAGAAAACTTCTACACCCTATGGATGACTTGGAAGCGATGGAATTCTTACTAGACAAGATTAAAGCCACTAAAAATAATAACGACTTCTTTGACAGCATGCGAAGGGGCTAAGAAGTAAAATTGATTGATTTTTGGCCCTAAATCATTGATAATATGCATCTATTGAACTAAAGTTGGAAAAATTATGAAAGCTGATACGCACCCAAATTACTCTGAAATTAATATCACATGTAGCTGTGGTAATAAATTCAAAACACAATCAACAGTTGGAAAAGATATGAGTATTGAAGTTTGCTCACAATGCCATCCTTTCTATACAGGTAAACAAAAGATTTTAGATACTGCAGGCCGTGTTGAGAAATTCAAACAAAAATATGGCATGTGAGGATTTATTCTTATTTCAAAAGGCAGCATAGGCTGCCTTTTTTTTTAAATATGCGATTTCAACTTGATCACGACTGGCAAGATAATATGGCTACCCCAAGAAGCCGATTGGGCGAGCGGGCCAAAATTCATTCTTTTGTCGTTTTATGTATTATTTGGGTATTCGCAGGACTCTTTGGTCATGCGCCTTGGAAAGGCTATGAGACACAAAGTATCAGTGCGATTCATGCAGTACTGAATGGTCATATATTGGCACCACTAGCTGCCAGTGAAGACACACTCATCAATCCACCCCTTTACTATTGGACAGGGGCCATCTTTGGCAAACTTCTCACACCTTTAATATCGCTTCATGACGCAAGCAGACTGATCAATGCCTTGTGGATGGGGCTTACCATTCTGATGATAGGTATGCTGAATCGAGAATTATGGGGCACCGGCTTTGGAAGACAAGCGGCTCTCATTTTTATAGGTTCAGTGGGTCTTATTTTTAACGTGCATACGCTCATGCCTGGCATTGCAACATTAACAGGCCTCACCATGGCATTTTATGGTTTGGCTCTTTCTAAGAGACGTCCTTTTAGATCCGCCATACTTTTAGGTTTTGGCTTAGGCGTGAGTTTTTTATCAGGCGGGATCATGCCACTTCTTATTCTTATACTTTCAGCCCTACTCTTACCTGCACTTTTTCAAGTATGGCGTACACGTCGTTATGCCTTAGTTCTAAGTTTAAGTCTGCTAGTGAGTCTGCCTTTTTTAATTTTATGGCCAGCGCTTCTATGGTGGTATCAACACGACATATTTATGAAGTGGATTAATCATTTCCAATTATTTAAAACACAAAATTATATTTTTTATATCAAGAATCTTTCCTGGTTTGCCTGGCCAGCCCTCCCCCTAGCAGCTTGGGGTTTATGGAAATTTAGACGCAAGATATGGTCTCAAGCTAAATTTCAATTGCCAATTATCTTTTTCGTATCTACATTCATTCTTAGCTCTTCTTATGCGAAAACGAATCAAGCATTCTTAATGCCATTTCTGATTCCGTTATCAACAATTGCGGCGGGAAGTATTGAAAATTTAAGAAGAGGTGCTGCGAGTGCACTTAACTGGTTTGGTATTATTTTATTTTCGACCATTATTTTTCTCATCTGGCTCGGATGGAATGCCATGCTTACAGGCTTCCCACAAAAAACATATGAGCGTATGCAATTCTTAGCTCAAACCAACGAATCGCATTTCAATATTTTTATTTTAACCATTGCAATACTTTTGACACTGGTTTGGATTTTTTCTTTGGTTAAAACAAGAATTACAAATCGTTCATGCACCACAAACTGGTCTATTGGCCTCACAGTGAGTTGGGCGCTTCTCATGGCTTTATGGCTTCCATGGATTAATCACAAGAAAGATTTTAGTCCACTTTTTTTATCCATGGAAAAAGTGATGCAAGATAAAACTTGTCTCACGACGCACAACATCAATAACGCACAAATTGATTTGATTGATTATTATTTAAATATAAAAGCGACCAGGGAAGGCGATCGAGGCAATTGTCATTATTTACTCATTTATCAATTACAGAAAAAAGATCTTCCGCCGATTAGCGAAAAATGGAAACTTGTGTGGAATAAAAAACAGCCGGGCGATAAAAATAATTACAAATTATTTTACAAAGAATAAATACTCAAAGATGCTTTTGGATTGCATTAATCACAATCACTTCTAAACCTTTTCCTGCATTTTTTTCAACGTGCTCTTTAATTTGATTGCGCATAGGTGGCGCCCAAAATTTAGTGAGATGATTTGCAATTTCTTCCTTCGCTTTTTCTTGGTCTGGATAGGATTTAAAAAAAGAACCAATTTGGTTAGCCATCGTGACAAGTTGATCTATATTCATAATTAATTTTTTGTAACTCTTTCAGTATAAGTATAAATCACATAATGATGGGCTCTTGCAAAGCCAATTAAACATAGTCCATATTTTAACGCAGATCGAATCGCAAGTCCCGTGGGCGCTGATATGGCAATCAGAGTTGATGCGCCTAACATCACTGTTTTTTGAACCATCTCATAACTCGCGCGACTTGTAGTAATCACAAAACCTTTATCATTAAAGCCTTTCTTCTGAAGGGCACCAATTAACTTATCCAAAGCATTATGTCGGCCGACATCTTCCCGAACTAATTGAATTTCACCTTGTTCATTTGCCCATGCGCATGCATGCGTAGCACCGGTTTTCTTTTGGAGTGATTGTGTTGCATGAAGCGTCTCGAGTGATTTTATAATCGCACTCTCTTTAACGATTAAAGTGTTATCTATCTTTTTTTCCGGCAATCTTAAAGCTTGATCTAAATTTTCAGCACCACATAAACCGCAACCAGTTCGACCAAGAAGATTTCTGCGTTTATCTTTTAATGATTGAAAACACGCTGATGCAATTTCAATTTGAAGTTCAATACCCTTGGGTTGATGAATGACTTCAATACCATAAATATCACTTTTATTTTCAACAATACCTTCTGAAAAAGAAAATCCTAAAGCAAAATCTTCAAGGTCTGAGGGGGAGGCTAGCATCACTGCATGTGATATGCCGTTATAGACGAATGCAATTGGCACTTCTTCTGCAATGTCATCTTTTTCCATTGCTTTTGCATTGCTTTTTAAAACTTCATAAGTGTTAAAACTATGTTCTGTATCAATAAAAAGATCTTGTGCCACTTGTTAAATCTAATGAATTTTTAATTCTTTAGATTTACCTACAAATTCAATTTGCTCTTCACTAAAATGTTGGTATTGCTTCTGCCAATCAGATAATTGTGTCACTTTATTTACCTGTACAGCTGTTACTTTAAACTCAGGGCAGTTTGTTGCCCAATCAGAATTTTCTGTCGTGATGACATTAGCTCCTGATTCAGGATGATGGAATGTGGTGTAGATCACACCAGGTTGAACACGTTCTGTAATTTGAGCCCTTAATACAGTCTCGCCTGACCGACTTACAACACCGACCCAATCACCTGACTGAATAGCTCTTTCTTCAGCATCGTGGGGGTGAATCTCAACTAAATCTTCTTCATGCCACGCAACATTTTTCGTTCTTCTCGTCTGCGCACCCACATTGTATTGAGAAAGGATTCTGCCAGTCGTTAGGATCAGTGGATATTTCGGTGTCACTTTTTCTGAGGTGGGCACATATTCGGTAATAATAAATTTACCTTTGCCCCGCACGAATTCATCAATATGCATTGTCGGTGTTCCAAGAGGATGTTCGTCATTACAAGGCCATTGGATGCTACCTAATTCATCTAACTTCTTATAACTTACACCCCTAAATGTTGGTGTGAGTCTTGCAATCTCATCCATGATGTCCGATGCGTGGCTATAGGCCATTTTGTAACCTAAGGCATTAGAAAGCATCTGTGTGATCTCCCAATCTTCATAGCCATTCTTAGGAGACATGACTTTCCTCACTCTAGAAATACGTCTTTCTGCATTTGTAAATGTGCCGTTCTTTTCTAAGAATGAAGAGCCTGGTAAGAATACGTGCGCATACATCGCAGTTTCATTTAAAAATAAATCTTGCACAATGACACACTCCATCGACTCCAATGCATGTGTTACATGCTGCGTATTAG
>CANMPB010000001.1 GCA_947499625.1 Methylophilaceae bacterium | reverse complement strand
TTGCTCGGTTAATTTCATTAAAGAAGAAAATAGATAAATCACTACCAGACATTAAAATAGGGCCGGGGGTTACATGTGGCTTTCCATCTTCACCAAGATAGGTATGATAAATAAGATCGTTTGGCATAAGGTCAATCGTACCTTCAATACGTTGATAACCCCCACCAATGGCGCGCGTGAAAGCTTTAAGTAATGTTGTTTTTCCAACACCCACGTCACCTTCTAGAAGAACGTGACCACGTGCAAAAATTGAAGTGGTAATCAGCCTTACAGGACGCTCTTGTCCTATAACGACTTTATTAATTTCTGTTTCAAGTTTGACTGCAAGCTTTCTCCAGTCGGCCAGATTTTGGTCGCTCATATGGAATCCCTAATAGATGAAATTGTTAGTTGAGTGTTTTACTAAAGTTTTTAATAGTAGCGTAATAATTTATCAGGGTAAATAGATAAAACACGATAAAATAGCTCAGTTACCAACGATTACTTTTCACAATTTTTATTATCAACTGCCCATAAATTCAATGACTAAAAAAAATAGCTATACAAAAGAAGAGCTTTTGTCTTGCGGTCGTGGAGAGATGTTTGGCCCAGGCAATGCACAACTTCCATTGCCTCCTATGCTTATGTTTGATCGCATCGTTGCTATTACGGATGAGGGTGGCGAATATGGCAATGGACAGATTATTGCTGAATTGGATGTCAATAAAGATCTGTGGTTTTTTGGCTGTCATTTTGAGGGGGATCCTGTGATGCCTGGCTGCCTTGGACTCGACGCTATGTGGCAGTTGGTCGGTTTTTATCTGGGTTGGAAAGGTGGCATAGGCCGAGGCCGTGCACTGGGTGGCGGAGAAATTAAGTTTACAGGCCAAGTATTACCTACAGCTAAAAAAATTACCTATGCTATTGATTTGAAAAGAGTAATTATGCGTAAACTCATCATGGGCATTGCTGATGGTAAAATGTTAGTGGATGGCCGGGAAATTTACCATGCTAAAGATTTGCGTGTCGGTTTATTTGCGCGTACTGATAATTTTTGATCGTTATTTAATGGGAGGCGACGCATGACTCGTCGGGTTGTTGTTACTGGATTAGGAGTTGTATCTAGTCTAGGTAATAATAAAAAAGAAGTTCAAGATAGCTTATATCATGCTCGTTCTGGTATTACATTCCAGCCAGATTACGCTGCCATGGGATTACGCTCACATGTTGCTGGCTCCATTAAAAATCTTAATTTTGAAGAGTTAATCGATCGCAAGTTATTCCGCTTCATGGCTAAAGGCCATGCCTATGCTTGGCTCGCTATGCAAGAAGCAATCGCTGATTCAGCTTTGCCTGAAGCTATGGTTTCAAATATACGCACTGGTTTGATTGTGGGTGCAGGAGGCGCTTCACATGAAAGTATTTTGGAGGGTATAGATACCATACGAGAAAAAGGTATTCGACGGGTAGGGCCTTATATGGTCACTAAAGCTATGGCGAGCGGCGTTTCAGCGTGTCTTGCAACGGGTGCTAAAATTAAAGGTGTGAATTATGCGATCACTTCAGCATGTTCAACCAGTGCTCATTGTATTGGCGCGGGCGTAGAACAAATTCAACTCGGTAAACAAGATATTATTTTTGCAGGTGGTGCTGAAGAAGAACACTGGACACTTTCTTTCATGTTCGATGGAATGGGCGCTCTTTCAAGTAAATATAATGAGACTCCAGAAAAAGCCTCGCGGACTTATGATGTAAATCGAGATGGTTTTGTAATTTCAGGCGGCGGTGGTATTTTGGTTCTAGAAGAGTATGAGCATGCAAAAGCCAGGAATGCAAAAATTTACGCAGAAGTCGTTGGCTACGGCGCGACCTCTGATGGTTATGACATGGTGGCCCCAAGTGGCGAAGGTGCTGAGCGATGTATGAGGCTTGCTCTTCAAGGGATCGATCAAGTCGACTATATGAATACACATGGCACAAGCACCCCTGTGGGGGATATTAAAGAGCTTGAAGCAATTCGTGCTGTATTTGGGGATAATAAATATGGTCCTATGCCCCATATTGCATCGACCAAATCTTTATCTGGCCATGCATTAGGCGCTGCAGGAGTCAATGAGGCGATCTATAGTCTTATCATGATGGAAAATAAATTTATAGCGCCATCAGTGAATATCGAAGCATTAGATCCTTTAGCCAAAGACCTTCCTATCGTGACAAAGCGTATTGATAATATTGAAGTGAAAACAGCGATTTCAAATAGCTTCGGTTTCGGCGGTACAAACGCCTGTCTTGTATTTTCAACAAAAAATCTTTAAAGCATCAGCCCCAGCAATACCTTACGCTCTTCATTTGCTAAAATATTGTAGGTTCTGCAAGCAGATTGATTGCTCATAGATTCAATAGCTATATTTTTCTTTGAAAAATATTCCAAAAGTCTTGGCTCAAGATGTTCTTGTTTATTGCCAGTACCTAGTAAAATAATTTCAAAATCTAAAGCTTTCATAACTTCAAAACTATTCTCTTTAATATCTTTAATGGTTTTGACTGACCATTCAAGAAGAAGTTGATCAGGAGTCACAATAAGACTTGATTGGTGACGCGTTTGATTGACTTCCACCCAGTTTAAATCGTACCCAGTGATGAGATTTTTATTGTCAGATTGAATTAAGTGAAATTTCATAACATCGTGTTTTTAAAGAAATAAATTAAATCAAAACCCTCTCATTTGTTGGCGGAATGCGCGTTCACAAGGTAAGATATCATATATTCAAATATAGGTAATTAAATTGGCTCAGCTTAAAAAATCATCTAAATTAAATAACGTCTGTTATGACATTCGCGGACCTGTTTTAGCGCACGCTAAAAAAATGGAAGAAGAAGGTCATCGTATTATCAAGCTTAATATTGGCAATCCAGCAGCCTTTGGATTTGAGGCGCCTGAAGAAATTGTTCAAGACGTGATTCGTAATATGGGTAAAGCGTCTGGCTATACAGATAGCAAGGGGCTTTTTGAGCCAAGAAAATCTATCATGCATTACACACAGGGGAAAAATATCCCAAATGTTGATGTAGACGATGTGATTATTGGTAATGGCGTTTCAGAGCTTATTGTGATGTCGATGCAGGCATTGTTAGATAACGATGATGAAGTGTTGATCCCCATGCCAGATTACCCGCTATGGACTGCAGCTGTGACATTGGCGGGTGGAAAGCCTAGACATTACTTATGTGATGAAGCTTCTAATTGGTATCCAGATCTTAAAGATATCGAAAGTAAAATTACCAGCAGAACAAAAGCGATTTTAGTGATTAATCCTAACAATCCAACAGGCGCGCTTTATCCAAAAGAAATTCTAGAGGGCGTCATTCAGATTGCAAGGAAACGTAAACTTGTTGTTTTTGCAGATGAGATTTACGACAAAGTGGTTTATGACAAAAAGAAACATATTTCAATTGCATCCCTTGCTGATGATATTCTTTTTGTGACATTGAATGGCTTATCAAAAAACTATCGTGCATGTGGTTATCGCGCAGGATGGTTAGTCGTGTCTGGGAATAAGAAAGAATCTGCGGATTATATTGAAGGTCTTAACATGTTAGCTTCCATGCGTTTATGTGCAAATGTTCCTGGACAGCTTGCAATTCAAACTGCTTTGGGCGGATACCAAAGTATTGATGATCTCATCGCTCCTTCAGGACGACTCTTCAAGCAAAGAGAACTTGCTTACGACATGCTTGTTTCAATACCAGGCGTGACATGCGTTAAGCCAGAGGCTGCAATGTATCTATTTCCTAAATTAGATCCAAAGATATATCCCATTAAAGATGACCAAGAATTTATTTTAAAATTATTGATTGATAAAAAAGTATTGTTAGTTCAAGGCACAGGATTTAATTGGAAAGATCCTGATCATATAAGAATTGTATTCTTACCTAATGAAGATGATCTCAAAGAGTCAATTATGCGCATTGCAAATTATCTTGAAAATTTTAAAAAAAATACTGCGAACTAGAAAGCTATAGCTGATGAAAAGAATGAATATAGGTTTATTAGGTATTGGTACAGTGGGTGGCGGTGTATTTGAGCTTTTAAAATCAAACATTAACGAAATACAGCGTAAGACATCCACTGATATAAAAATTATAGCTGTCGCTGACAAGGACATTGCACGCGCAAAAGAAGTCGTAGGAAACTCTATTGAAGTTACTGATGATGCATTTAAAATAGTTAATGATAAAGAGATTGATGTCATTGTTGAGCTTATTGGCGGTATAACCATTGCAAAAGATTTGATTGTTAAAGCCATTGAAAACAAAAAACATGTCGTAACAGCTAATAAAGCATTGCTCGCAAATTTTGGCAATGAGCTATTCGAATTAGCCAAAAAGAATAATGTCACTTTAGCTTTTGAAGCTTCAGTGGCTGGTGGCATTCCTATTTTAAAATCAATTAGAGAAGGTTTAGCTGGAAATAAAATCGAGTGGGTCGCGGGTATTATTAATGGCACTACTAATTTTATTTTGACCGAGATGCGCGAAAAGGGTATCACGTTTGCTGAAGCTTTATCTGAAGCACAATCTTTAGGTTTCGCTGAATCAGACCCTACCTTTGATATTGAAGGTATTGATGCTGCGCATAAATTAACAATTCTTGCTGGATTGTCTTTTGGTATTCCCATGAGCTTTAAAGATGTTTATGTGGAAGGCATAACGGCACTTGAGCAAAAAGATATTCAATATGCTGACGAATTGGGTTATCGCATTAAATTATTAGGTATCGCTAAGAAAAGAGATAAAGGCATTGAATTAAGAGTGCACCCAACTTTAATTCCAGAAAAACGTTTAATTGCCAATGTAAATGGGGTAATGAATGCCGTCGTTGTTAAAGGGAATATGGTAGGGCCAACACTTTATTATGGCCCGGGTGCTGGCGCACTGCCAACAGCAAGCTCGGTGGTTGCTGATCTTATTGATATTTCTAGATCATCTCATGTGCCGCCTCATGGCTTTGATGATAATAAGATTGATAAGATTCCCATCTATAAAATTGATGATGCGATCAGCGGTTATTATTTAAGAATTAGAGTTTCAGATAAGCCAGGTGTTTTAGCTGAAATTACAAAATTATTTGGCGATAAGAAAATTTCAATTGACGCAATGCTTCAAAAAGAACCGAAAGAATATGAATCTGAAGCTGACATTGTCATATTAAGTCATTTAGCTGTTGAGAAAGATATCAATGTCGTGATTCATTCTATTGAATCCTTGTCAGCTACTATTGGGAATGTTATTAAAATTAGATTAGAAGAGCTTAGTAAATAAAGGTTTTATGAAATATATTTCAACGCGTGGCCAATCGAAACCACTTTCTTTTTCAGAGATTTTACTAGGCGGCCTTGCACCTGACGGTGGCTTGTATCTTCCAGAAACGTATCCGAAATTTTCGCAGCAAGATTTAAATAGTATGCAAAGCATGACCTATCCTGAACTTGCCTTTCATATTATTTCTAACTTCATAGATGACATACCAAAAAATGATTTAAAGGCGATCATCAATAAAACATATACAAAAGAAGTATATGCATTTTCAAGATCACAGCAAAAAGCTGAAGACATTACACCTATTTTAAAAGTTAAAGACAATTTTTATATTCTTTCACTTTCAAATGGACCAACACTTGCATTCAAAGATATTGCAATGCAGTTACTTGGGAATCTTTTTGAGTATGTACTCACAAAAGAAAAAGCTGAAATTAATATCCTAGGCGCAACTTCAGGAGATACAGGTTCAGCGGCAGAGTATGCAATGCGAGGCAAAAAAGGTATCAATGTCTTTATGTTGTCGCCCTATCAAAAGATGAGTCGTTTTCAATCGGCCCAGATGTTTAGTATTCAAGATCCGAACATTTTCAATATAAGTATCAAGGGTGTTTTTGATGATTGCCAAGACATTGTAAAAGCAGTATCTAATGATTTAGATTTTAAAAGAGATTTTAAAATTGGAGCGGTAAATTCAATTAATTGGGGCAGAATTTTAGCGCAGATCGTTTATTACTTTAAAGGCTATCTCGCTGTTGCCAAAAATAATGAAGAAGTTAGTTTTACAGTCCCTACAGGTAATTTTGGTAATATCTGTGCAGGCCATATTGCCCGTATGATGGGACTTCCTATCAAGAGACTTGTAGTTGCTACGAACGAAAATAATGTTTTAGATGAATTCTTTAAGACGGGTATGTATAAGCCGCGAGACTCAAAAAATACTTTTCATACTTCAAGCCCTTCAATGGATATATCCAAAGCATCTAATTTTGAACGTTTTATTTTTGATTTAATTGGACGAGACAGTAAAAAATTAAATGAATTATGGAAGTCAATTGATCAAGGTGGTAATTTTGATTTAAATCAAGAAGGTATCTTCGAAAAAATTCAAGCTTTTGGTTTTACGTCATCTTCTAGCACACACGAAGAGCGCATCCGCTATATTAAAGAAACTTATGATCTATATAAGATCATCATTGACACACATACAGCCGACGGTTTTAAAGCTGCCTATGAGCATACAGATGACAATGTCCCAATGATCGTTCTCGAGACAGCACTCCCTACTAAATTTGAAGATTCTATTGTAGAAGCGATAGGCCAAAAACCTGAGAGACCAGAATCATTGCAGCATTTAGAAGGTCTTCCACAAAAGTTTGAGGTTTTAGATAATCAAGTGGATCAAGTTAAAACATTTATAAGGCAACAAGTTTAAGATCATGAAGCAATATTTAGATTTATTGAATCACGTTAAAGACCATGGTGATGTCAAACATGATCGAACAGGCACAGGGACCATTTCCGTATTTGGCTATCAAATGCGTTATGATTTATCAGAAGGCTTTCCTTTGCTCACCACTAAAAAAGTCCATTTAAAGTCGATCATTCATGAGCTTTTATGGTTTTTAAGTGGCAGTACAAATATTAAGTACCTAAAAGATCATGGTGTGAGTATTTGGGATGAATGGGCAGATGAAAAGGGCAATCTAGGCCCTGTATATGGCTATCAATGGAGAAGCTGGCCCACCACAGATGGGGGGCATATTGATCAAATAACTGATCTCATTGAATCAATTAAAAAAAATCCAGACTCAAGAAGATTAATTGTATCTGCTTGGAACGTTTCGGAAATTTCTAAAATGAAATTACCCCCTTGCCATGCATTTTTCCAATTTTATATTTCGAATGGCAAGTTATCGTGTCAGCTTTACCAGAGAAGTGCAGATATATTCTTAGGCGTACCTTTTAATATAGCTTCTTACGCGCTTCTTACGATGATGGTAGCTCAAGTATGCTCATTAAAGCTTGGTGATTTTATTCACACATTAGGTGACGCACATATTTACTCTAATCATATAGAGCAAGTGAATGAGCAATTATCAAGAGTTCCTAAAACCTTACCACTCATGAAAATTAATCCTGAAGTTAAAAGTATATTTGACTTTAAATTCGAAGATTTTGTTTTAGAAGAGTATGATCCTGATCCAGCGATTAAAGCGCCTGTTGCAGTCTAGTGTCTAAGTTATCCATTATTGTCGCGATGAGTTCTAACTGTGTCATTGGTGTCAATAACACTTTGCCATGGCATTTGAGTGAGGATCTAAAGTATTTTAAATCTTTAACAACAGGGCATACCATCATTATGGGACGAAAGACATATGAGTCTATTGGTCGTCCACTTCCTCTTAGGCGAAATATCGTAATTAGCCGAAATACTGAAACTTCTTATGATGGCGTTGAAGTTGTCCATAGTATCGAAGCTGCTATTTCTATTTCGAAGAATGATGGCGAAGTGTTTATTATTGGCGGTTCAAATATTTATAAACAATCGCTAGACTTGGTTGATCATTTGTATATTACTGAGATTAAGAAAAATTTTTTAGGTGATACTTTTTTCCCTGAGATTGATAAAGTAACATGGATTGAATCTTCAAGAGAAGATCATGTGACATCTGATGGTCTTGAGTTTTCTTTTGTAAGTTACCAAAAAAATACTAAATAGAAACGCAGTCTACAAAGTAGTGTGCTTTGCTATCAATCTTTTGTTTCACTAATCCATGATTATCTGTTTCGAATCCAGGGAATTTTTCATTAAAATCTCGCGCAAATTTTAAATAATTTACAATAATTTTATTAAAGCGCTCGCCAGGAATCAAAAGTGGAATACCAGGTGGGTAAGGGGTGAGAAGCACCGCAGTAATTCTTCCCTCTAAGTCATCAATCGCAACGCGTTCGATTTCTTTATGGGCCATTTTTGCAAAAGCCTCTGCAGGTTTCATTGCGGGCACCATATCTGAGAGATACATTTCTGTTGTCAGTCTTGCAATATTATGTTTTTTGTAAATCTCATGAATTTGTGTACATAAGTCTCTAAGACCAATGCGCTCATAACTTGGTTGCTTCTGAATAAATTCGGGCAACACTTTCCATAAAGGTTGATTCTTGTCGTAATCATCTTTGAATTGTTGGAGCGCCGCAACAAGTGTATTCCAGCGACCTTTGGTAATACCAATGGTAAACATAATAAAGAATGAGTAGAGACCAGTTTTTTCAACAATTACCCCGTGCTCTGCCAAATACTTCGTAACGATAGATGCGGGAATACCAAACGCTTCGGAAAACTCGCCATCAACATTAAGTCCAGGAGTAATAATAGTTGCCTTAATAGGATCGAGCATATTAAAGCCATCTGCGAGTGGACCAAAGCCATGCCAATGATCATTAGCATTTAAGATCCAAGCGTCCCTATCTTCAAGACCTTCATCTGATAAATCGTTAGGCCCCCAAACTTTAAACCACCAGTCAGATCCCCATTCAATATCAACTTTTCGCATAGCACGTCTAAAGTCTAGGGCTTCCATGAGTGACTCTTCTACAAGCGCTTTACCACCAGGTTCTTCCATCATCGCAGCTGCAACATCGCAACTCGCAATAATTGAATATTGTGGACTAGTAGAACTGTGCATAAGGAATGACTCATTAAAGACTTCTCGGTCGAGTTTATTTTTTTCTGCATCTTGAACGAGAATTTGAGATGCTTGACTTAAGCCTGCTAAAAGTTTGTGTGTAGATTGTGTTGAGAAGACTAAGCTGTCTTTACAGCGTGGACGATCAGCACCAATCGCATGATAGTCACCATAAAAATCATGGAATGTCGCATGAGGTAACCAAGCTTCATCGAAATGAAGTGTATCGATTTTCCCATCTAACATTTCTTTAATTTCTTCAACGTTATATAGAATGCCGTCATAAGTTGATTGTGTAATTGTTAATACACGAGGCTTATCTTTTTTGTTAGTAATGAACGGATTTTTTTGAATTTTGTCTTGAATATTTTTCCATTCAAATTCTTTTTTAGGAATAGGACCAATAATACCAAAGTGGTTACGAGTAGGCATTAAGAAGATTGGAATAGCACCTGTCATAATAATGGAATGCAATACTGATTTGTGACAATTACGATCAACAATCACAATATCACCAGGTGCAACTGTGGAGTGCCACACCATCTTATTCGATGTCGATGTCCCGTTTGTGACAAAGTAGAGATGGTCACAGTTATAGATACGCGCTGCATTTCTTTCTGAGGCCCCTACAGGTCCTGTATGGTCAAGCAACTGCCCTAATTCATCAACTGCATTGCATACGTCAGCTCGAAGCATATTTTCACCGAAGAATTGATGAAACATTTGACCGACAGGTGATTTTAGAAAAGCTACGCCACCTGAGTGACCAGGGCAATGCCAAGAATATGAGCCATCGCCTGCATAATGAGTGAGTGCTTTAAAAAATGGCGGGGGCAAGCTATCCAAATAAGTTCTTGCTTCGCGGACAATATAACGCGCCACGAATTCTGGCGTATCTTCATGCATATGAATAAAGCCATTCAATTCTCTTAAAATTTCATTAGGGATGTGACGGCTTGTTCTAGTTTCACCGTGCAGAAATATAGGGATTTCTTCATTGCGATATCTGATTTCATCTACGAAATTTTTTAATTGCTGTAGGGCAGTTTGATTTTCTTCGACAAACTCTTCATCATCAATAGATAGAATGAATGCAGAAGCTCGGCTTTGTTGTTGAGCAAATGAAGATAAGTCACCGTAACTTGTAACACCTAGTACCTCAAAATTTTCTTTCTCGATCGCCTTCGCTAAAACTCTAATACCAAGACCAGATGAATTTTCGGATTTAAAGTCTTCATCAATGATGACGACGGGGAAATTAAATTTCATGTTAACCCTTTATATTTTAGGTAATGTTACTCCTACTTGACCTTGGTATTTTCCACCGCGATCCTTGTAGGATGTTTCACATACTTCATCGGACTCAAAGAATAGCACTTGAGCGCAACCTTCACCTGCATAAATCTTTGCTGGAAGGGGTGTTGTATTGCTAAATTCTAAAGTTACATAACCTTCCCATTCTGGTTCAAAGGGGGTGACGTTCACAATAATGCCGCATCGCGCATATGTTGATTTACCTAAACATATAGTTAGAACGTTTCTTGGGATTCTGAAATACTCAACAGTTCTTGCAAGCGCAAATGAATTAGGAGGAATGATGCAATAATCCCCGTTAAATTCAACAAATGAATTAGGATCGAAATTTTTTGGATCCACGATCGTGCTATTGATGTTGGTAAATACTTTAAATTCACTAGCGCAACGAATGTCATACCCATAACTGGATGCGCCATAAGATACAATTTTTTGATTATCTTTTTCACGGATAAGCTTAGGCTCAAATGGCTCAATCATGCCATGTTCTTGAGCCATCTTTCTTATCCATTTATCTGATTTTATTGTCATAATTTTCTTGTCTCAAAAAAGAAAAATCCCGTTTGCACAATCTTGACGCTACGGGATTTCTAATGATTTAAATTTTCATTACTTTAGAGCTTATTTTCACCGATTTCAATACTCTGACGCCAAAATTGTTCAGGCTTATCAAAAATGATTTTAGATTCAGTAGGGTCAGCACTTCCAGCGGGGTAAGTAAAGACCGGGCTCTTATCTTCATTCCAAGCTTGAATCACAGGATCAAGAAGTTTCCATGATGCTTCTACCTCATTAATATGAAGGTATAAGGATTGATCACCCTGCATGAGATTAAGGAGGAGTGACTCGTAAGCATCCACACTCTCATCCCCTGCAATTCTATTTGGGGCATCCATAGCTACTGTTCTTACCTTGGTATCGAGTCCTGGAATTTTCGTTTGAATTTCAAAGCGGGTAAATTCTTTAGGTTGAATGCTAATAACGAGCCAGTTATCGGCTTGTTCGGGAAGTGATAGGGGTGCTTTTTTAAACTTAATGGCTATAGCAGTATCAGATGCATGAAGACGTTTTGCTGTTCTAATATAGATAGGCACACCCTTCCATCTTGGCGTGTTGATGAAGAACTTGAGTGCTGCATAAGTTTCAACCACACTTGACGGATTTCCTAACTCTTCTAAGTAGCCTTTCACTTCCTCACCTTTGATTTTGCCTCGTCCATATTGTGCTTTGAAGGTATGTTTCTTAAGCTCACTAATTGGAATCGGTGTAATTGATTCAAGCACTTTAATTTTTTCAGCGCGAATATTTTCAGGGCTTAATGTTTGAGGCATTTCCATCGTCGTTAATGCAAGCATTTGCATAAGATGACTTTGAATCATATCTCTTAGGGCGCCTGTCGCGTCATAAAATTGAGTTCTTTCGCCGACACCAAGTGTTTCGTTGTTGGTAATTTGGATATGATCAATGTGTTCATGCGTCCAAAGCGGATCAAATAAATGATTTGCAAAACGTGTGAGAAGAATATTTTGTAATGCAGATTTACCAAGGTAATGATCGATACGGTAGATCTGTGTTTCTTTTAAATGCTTGGTAATTGACTTTTGAAGTGCTTGTGCTGTTTCTAAGTTAGTACCAAACGGTTTTTCGATGACAACCCGACGCCACGCTTTACTTTCATCAGTTAAACCAACGCTTGCAAGTAAATCAACAATAGACGCAAAGTCAGATGGCCTGACAGACAAAAAGAAAGCTAAATTTTGTGAGAAAGTTGATGCATCAGAGAGTCTTTCGCTCAGCTTTTTAAAAGCATTTTCATCACTAGGAGGATTCGCGTGATAAAAATTTCTAGCAATAAAACGGTCAAATACTTTTGTATCGTAATTTTTTTTAAATTTAATATCAAGCATCGACTTGATATCATCTCGCCATACTGATTCTTCAATTGCAGCCCTTCCAACTGAAAGAATTTTCATTTTTTCAGGGAGTCTGCCAAGAGAATCCAGCCTAAAAAGACCTGGAATAAGTTTTATTCTAGAAAGGTTTCCACTTGCACCGAAGAGCACTAGGGTGCAGTCATCAATTTTTGTCATAGATAATTTAAGATTGTAAAAAAAAGTTATTCAGATTTTTTTACTACATGACCACCAAATGCATTACGCATGACTGATAGCAATCTATAACCATAGCCTTGTGTTTCTTGGCTTCTGAATCTCACTTGTAATGCAAGTGTAAGTACAGGTGTTGGAATGCCTTGCTCGATAGATTCAACAACGGTCCATCTACCTTCACCTGAGTCAGCTACATAAGGGGCAACCTCATCAAGCGTTTGATCTTCTTTAAGTGCATCCGCGGTTAAATCTAACAACCAACTTCTTACGACTGAGCCATGTTTCCATAATTCTGTAATTTGCGCTAAATCAAGTTTAAATTCACTTTTGCCTTTAAGGAGTTCAAGACCTTCAGCGAATGATTCCATCATTCCGTATTCGATACCATTGTGAATCATCTTAGTGAAGTGACCTGAACCTACAGGTCCTACATGAGCCCAGCCACGATCTTCGTGCGCTAGCGCTTGGAGAATAGGTTTCATTGTTTCTGCAACTTCTTGTTTTGCGCCCACCATTAAGCAGTAGCCGTTTGCTAGACCCCATACGCCACCTGATGTCCCACAATCCATAAAGCTAATACCCTTTTCTTCAAGGAATTTACCGATACGCTGTGAGTCTTTGTAATTTGAATTGCCACCATCAATAATAATGTCGCCCTTATTGAGCATGGGGATGAGTTCATTGATTTGTTCTTCGGTAGGACTGCCTGCTGGCACCATAAGCCATACGATTTTTTGGCCTTCTAATTTTGCTAAAGCATCTGCAACTGAACTTGCGCCAATAATTTTTGCTTTTTCTTCCAGTTTTTTTACAACTTCTGTACTTCGGTCAAAACCCACAACAGAAATGCCTTTTTGAACGAGACGAGTAGCCATATTGCCACCCATTTTTCCGAGACCAATCATTGCTAATTTCATTTTTTTACCTTTTTATGGAAGATTTGTCATTACTTAATCTTTTGGATTAAAGCAAATTAGTTTAAAGTGCGATACAAGTTAAATTATATCAAACGCAAGCCTCTTCAAGGAATTGATTTCGATATAAAATCTACATTATTTTGAAAGATTTTCATGAATTTGAAACATATTAAATGGCAATCGTTTGAAAGCCAGGGTTCCCTTGACAGAGCAGCCATGGAGAGGGTTGAGGCGCTTGCTGAATCTTCAATCAAAGCACGAGGTCAATTTCATCTTGTATTGGCAGGTGGATCAACACCTAAAAACGTCTATACACTACTTAAAAACATTAGTGCAGACTGGCATAAATGGCAGATCTATTTTGGCGATGAGCGTTGCCTAGAGCTAAGTCACCAAGAGCGAAATAGCACCATGGCATTTGAATCATGGCTTAATTATGTGGACATTCCAGAGAAAAATATTCACGCGATCCCGGCTGAACTTGGTCCTGTCGAAGGTGCTCATTTATACAACGAAACGTTAAGTCAAGTGGGTGAATTTGATTTGGTTCTTTTAGGGCTTGGCGAAGACGCCCATACAGCAAGTTTATTTCCGGGACATAGCTGGGATAACAATGAAGATGCTTTAGCTATCTTTGATGCGCCGAAGCCGCCGCCATTTAGAATATCGATGTCACCCGCGCGCTTGAGTCGATCTAAATCCGTACTTTTCTTAGTTAGCGGAATGGAAAAACAAACGGCGATAAATCAATGGAAGGCTGGTGAGGCAATACCTGCAAGCACAATTACTTGCAGTAATGGTTTAGATGTATTTTGTTTTAATGTAAGTTAGGTTTTTTGAATCACAATATTTGGGAATTTATTGCTGTAATCTTGAGCGAGTTTAGATACCTTGATTGCTGTTAAACGAGCAATTTTCTTGTAGGTTTTTGCAGCACTACTTTCAGGTTCCGCTACCACCGTCGGGTTGCCATTATCAGATTGCTCCCTAATCTTAATATCTAAAGGCAAGCTTCCTAAAAGAGAGACACCATAATCTCGGCACATTTTTTCAGCGCCACCCGATCCAAAGATATGTTCTTCATTGCCACATTTTGAACAGGTGTGTATGGCCATATTTTCTACAATACCGATAATTGGAATATTTACTTTTTCAAACATTTTTAACCCACGTCTGGCATCAATAAGCGCAATATCCTGAGGTGTAGTGACAATAATAGCGCCTGTTACAGGTACTTTTTGAGATAAGGTAAGTTGAATATCGCCGGTACCTGGCGGAAGATCAACAACAAGGTAATCGAGGTTATCCCATCTTGTTTCTTTTAAGAGCTGCTCAAGCGTGCTAGTTACCATAGGGCCGCGCCATACCATAGGTGTTTCTGTATCTACAAGGAACCCAATCGACATAGCTTGAATGTTGTGAGCCATAATGGGCTCCATAGACTTACCATCTTTACTCTCAGGTTTGGTGAATATCCCTAACATTTGCGGCTGGCTTGGGCCATAAATATCAGCATCTAAAATGCCAACGCGAGCGCCTTCAGCTGATAAAGCCAAAGCAAGGTTGACTGCGGTTGTAGACTTTCCCACACCACCTTTTCCGGAGGCGACAGCAATAATATTTTTAACACCAGGAATAAGTGCTATCCCTTTTTGGGCCGCATGAGAGGTAATCTTAAAATCAACCTCAATATTTAAATTAATTTTAGGAAGCGCTTTTTGAATTTGAGCGGCAATTAAATCTTTAATGCCATTCAATTGGCTTTTGGCAGGGTAGCTAAGCAAGACTTTGATATCAATATCATTATCTTTAATTGAAATACTCTTGATAGACCTATCGTTAATGAGGTTGTCGTTTGTGTTGGGATCGACAACTTCCTTTAATAGATCTTTTATTTGTTCTTCTGAGTAAGTCATGAGGTGGTAATTTTAACCTATCTTAGTTGTTGCGTCATTTGATAGAATAGGGACTTAGTCAAATCAATAAAGTTTCTCAATTCATGCGAAAGATTCTAGTTACATCAGCATTGCCATATGCAAATGGAAGCATTCATTTAGGTCATTTGGTGGAATACATCCAAACTGATATTTGGGTGAGATTCCAGAAAATGCAAGGTCATGAAGCCTACTATGTATGCGCTGATGATACGCACGGAACCCCTATTATGCTAAGGGCAGAAAAAGAGGGAATCACGCCAGAAGCGCTTATAAAAAAAGTGCATGTGGAGCATTCAAAAGATTTTTCTGATTTCTTTGTAAATTTTGATAATTTTTATTCTACAAACTCTTCTGAAAATCTTGAGCTCTCTCAAACTGTTTATAAAAAACTTAAACAGAACAAAAAGATTTATACGAAAACGATAGAGCAATTTTATGATCCAGTGAAAGCAATGTTTTTACCTGATCGCTTTATTAAAGGCGAGTGCCCTAAGTGCCATGCCAAAGAACAATATGGGGATTCATGCGAAGTTTGCGGTGCTACATATACACCTACAGAGTTGATTAATCCTACATCTTCTGTGTCAGGTTCTGTGCCTATCAAAAAAGAAACAGAGCACTACTTCTTCAAACTTTCAGAGTGCGAATCATTTTTAGCAGACTGGACATCTTCTGGAACGCTTCAACAAGAAGCCGCCAATAAAATGAAAGAGTGGTTTAAATCTGGCTTAGCTGATTGGGATATCTCAAGAGATGCACCTTATTTCGGGTTTGAAATTCCAGACGCACCAGGTAAATACTTTTATGTATGGCTTGATGCACCAATTGGATATATGGCGAGTTTTAAAAAGCTTTGTGAAGACAAAAAAATAAATTTTGATGAATTTTGGAATGCAGACTCAAAAACAGAGCTCTATCATTTTATTGGAAAAGATATTCTTTATTTTCATGCTTTATTCTGGCCTGCGACTTTAGAATTTTCAGGTTATAGAAAACCTACAAAGATTTTTGCACATGGCTTTCTAACAGTCAATTCAGAGAAGATGTCTAAATCTCGCGGCACTTTCATAACGGCGCGGAGTTACCTAGACCATATTAAAAATCCAGATTACCTTAGATATTATTACGCAGCAAAATTAAATAGCACAATGGAAGATATTGATCTTAATTTAGATGACTTCCTATCCCGAGTGAACAGCGATCTCGTGGGTAAGTTTATTAATATTGCAAGTCGAACATCAGGATTTATTCATAAGTATTTTGAAGGTAAACTTTTTCTTGATGATTCAAAAACTGATCAGGAACATATTTCTATTTCCCAAAAATGCAAGGATATAGAAAATGAAATTAAGACCTGTTTTGAATCAAGAGAGTATGGTCGTGCAGTTCGAGAAATTATGCGTGTAGCAGATATTACCAATGAGTACGTGAATACAAAAGCCCCTTGGTCGCTTGCAAAAGATGATGCACAACATAAACCTGGTTCAGATTTACACGTGATATGTAGCCGAAGTCTTGAGGCCTTTAGAAGGCTTTCTATATACCTCACACCTATATTACCTAAGCTTACAAAAGATGTTGCAAAATTCTTTAATGAAAAAGAATTTACGTCGTTTAAAGAACTTGATAAGAAAGATATTACCGTCAATGAGTATCAACATATATTAACTAGAGTTGAAAAGAAAGATATCGATATGATGATTGAATCAAATATAGAGTCGCTAGATAAAGATACTGGATCTTCGAAAAAGACGGAAGCTGATCAAGCTACTATTTCGATTGATGATTTTATGAAGATTGATTTAAGAGTTGCACTTATTAAAGAAGCCTCTTTTGTTGAAGGTGCAGACAGTCTTCTTAGGTTGAGTTTAGATCTAAATGATGGCCAACTAAGACAAGTTTTTGCAGGTATTAAGTCTCAATACAATCCTGATCAGCTTGTTGGGAAGTTAACAGTTATGGTTGCTAATTTAAAGCCGAGACAAATGAAATTTGGTTTATCTGAAGGTATGGTATTAGCCGCAAGCAATGAAGTTGAAGGGCCATTTGTTCTCTATCCAGATCAAGGCGCTAAACCTGGTATGCGTATTAAATAATTAACTTTGGTTAATTTCTAGGAAAATCTTTTCTAAAGTTTTTGATGGATCTTTTGATTGAGTAATAGGCCTTCCAATCACTAAGTGACTCGATCCAGACTTCATGGCCTCAAAAGGTGTCATAGTTCTTATCTGATCATTAGTGGCATCTTCAGTCATTCTTATACCTGGTGTCACAAATAAAAATGATGGATTAAAGTGGTTTCTTAGGAATACTAAATCTCTAGCAGAGCAGACAATGCCATTAAGCCTACTTTTTTCAGCTAACTTAGCGAGACGCAATACCTGGTCTTCTAAATTTCTAGTTACACCAATTTCTTCTAAAGTTTTTTGATCCATACTTGTTAATACGGTGACTGCAATCAGAAGAGGAGGTTGTTTAGCTTTACTTACAGCTTCGAGCGCAGCCTCCAACATAATAGCTCCTCCTGAAGCATGCACATTAATCATCCAAACTCCTAATTGACTTGCAGCCTCACATGCTTTTTTAACTGTACTAGGAATATCGTGAAATTTGAGATCTAGGAATACTTTAAAATTTTTACTATGAAGATAATCGATCAGAGCAGGGCCGGTCGCAGTAAATAATTCCTTCCCGACTTTAAGATTACAATATTCTGGTTTTAGTTGTGAAACTAATGATTTTGCATCTGCGAGATTTGCATAATCGAGGGCTACGATAACTTTATGTGCTGCTGCCATTAGCTAATTTCATTCATCTCAGAAGGTTCTGATGGAAGCGCTTCCCAAGCATTACAAGCAGGACATTGCCAATGGTGTTGTTTAGCTTTAAAGCCGCAACCACTGCATATAAATAAGCGTCGATTACCAATAGCATTTCTAACAGTTTGTTGAATAAGTTGAATGTCTTGTTCCTTATGCTTGCTATTCATAGCGCGTGCTTGAAATAATTGATCCAATGCTTGAAGGCTTGGTTTTCTTATCAGCTCTTTTCGTGCAAGCTCTTCAGCACTTTCAGAGCCCTCTAATTTCAACGTTGCTTCGTAGATAGTATTAAGCAATGATCTTAATTTGTAATTTTCAAAATAAAGATTTAGTAGTGATAAACCTTCTTCAGGTTTTTTGAGTTTTTCAAATGAGTTAAGTATTTTGGCTGCTACAAGACCTAGAGATTCTGGGTCTTGAAACTCAATTTTTTTCCAGTGATTAATCGCTTTATTATGATCACCATCTTCTGCATCTAAATCACCAAGTAAGATGTTTGCGCGAACACATTTCTTATGCGCATTGAGTGCATCATTCAGTGATGTAAATGCTACCTTTTTGTCTTTATCTAAAATTGCATTAAGTGCAATTTCGCAGTGGTAGTGACTAATGTGTAATCTGAATGAAACGCCGGATTCTTTTTCTAATTTTGTGGCCATCTTAATTGCGTTTTGCCATTCACGTTCTTTCACATAAATTTCAAGCAGTGCGTTAGATGCATATTGTTTGTATTTCCCAGATTCTAACTTGAGGAATAATTCTTCAGCACGATCAAATAAGCCAGCTTTAAGATAATCTTGAGCTAACTCAGCTTTAACAGACTCTTCTTGGGATGGATTAAGATCGCGATTTTCTAATAAATCTAAGTGCATATTGATAGCTCTATCTATATGGCCCAAACGTCGTAAGATGCTTCCTAATGCAAAATGCAATTCCAGTGATTCATTATTAATACGAACCGCGTCCATAAAAGCATTCACTGCTTTTTCATATTGATTAGTGATTAGGTAGTTAAGACCTTTGAAGTAGGTCGCAGGAAGACTCGTAGATTCCTTCATGAGTTGTTTGATGTCAACGCGAGCTGCTAACCAACCTAATGCAAAGAAGAAAGGGATAACAAGGAGCCACCAATATTCGAATTGAATCATAATTGATTTATTGTATCTCTATTAATTGATAGATCAAAAAAAAAGCATACCCCAGTTAAGAAGATATGCTTTTAAATGATGTTTAGTCTTATTTGTCAACGCGATCTCTAAGTTCTTTACCTGCCTTAAAATGTGGAACATATTTTTCTGGCACTTCCACTTTTGAACCTGTTTTAGGGTTTCTGCCCAAACGAGGTGGTCGGTAATTTAAACTGAAACTACCAAACCCTCTAATTTCAATTCTTTTACCCTTGGAGAGTGTTTCACCCATAGCATCAAGAATTGTTTTGACGGACAACTCAGCATCTTTGAAGACTAACTGAGAGAAGCGACTAGCAAGTAAGTTGATTAATTTAGACTTAGTCATAACATTAATTATTTTTTACTATCTAATTTTGCCTTTAATAAGGCGCCAAGATTTGTGGTGCCTGCATTATCAGAGCTTTCTTCAACCTCAGCTTTTTTCTTAGCAGCTTTCGGTTTAGTTACATTTTTAGACTTAAGTGAAAGTTGAATTGTTTTTTCTTTTGCGTCGACATTAAGTATTTTAACTTCAATTTCATCGCCCACTTTAACAACAGTCGAAGCGTCATCAACTTTATCTTCGCTGACTTCGCTAATATCAACAGTGCCTTCAACTTGGTCAGCTAAAGTTACTGAGATACCTGAAGCATCTGCGGATTTAACTGTACCTTTAACAAAACTACCTTTGTCATTAGCTTTTGTGAAGCCTGTAAAGTTATCACCTGATAATTGCTTAAGGCCAAGAGAAATTCTTTCTTTCTCAACGTCAATCGCCACGATAAGCGCTTCGAGTTCGTCACCTTTTTTAAAGTTTCTAATGGCTTCTTCACCTGTTTTATCCCATGAGATATCAGATAAGTGGATAAGACCATCTATGCCGCCATCAAGACCGATAAAGATACCGAAGTCAGTGATTGATTTAATTGGGCCGCTAACTTTGTCACCCTTTTTATGTTTTTCAGAGAACTCCGCCCATGGGTTTGATTTGCATTGCTTCATGCCCAATGAAAGTCTTCTTCTGTCTTCATCAATTTCAAGAATCATCACTTCAACTTCATCACCAAGCTGAGCAATTTTCCCTGGGTGAATATTTTTGTTGGTCCAGTCCATTTCTGAAACGTGAACTAAACCTTCAATACCTGCTTCAATTTCAACAAATGCACCGTAGTCAGTTAAGTTAGATACTTTACCGAATAGGCGAGTACTTACAGGGTATCTTCTTGATAAGCCTTTCCAAGGATCATCATCGAGTTGTTTTAAACCTAATGAAACACGATTTTTTTCTTGATCAAATTTAAGCACTTTAGCTTCAACTTCATCACCAATATTTAAAATTTCAGAGGGATGCTTGACACGTCTCCATGCTAAGTCAGTAATATGGAGCAAGCCGTCAATGCCGCCTAAGTCAACGAATGCACCGTAATCAGTAATATTCTTAATAATTCCTTTTACAGTTGCGCCTTCAGTAAGTGTGCCAATAACAGCATCTCTGTCCGCACCTGAAGATTGTTCCATCACTGCTTTTCTTGAAACAACTACGTTGTTTCTTTTCTTATCTATTTTGATAACTTTAAGATCCCATTCTTTATTTTCAAATGGTGTTGTATCTTTCACTGGTCTTACATCAACGAGCGAACCTGGTAAGAATGCTGTGATTCCGTTAACAGAAACTCTCAAGCCACCTTTGACACGACTACTTACAAAACCTTTAACTACAGTGCCTTCGTTCATTGCATCTTCAAGATCAAGCCATGCTTGCATTTTCTTCGCTTTATCTCTTGAAAGGATTGTTGAACCGAAGCCGTCTTCTAATTTTTCAATTGCAACTTTAACAAAGTCACCCACTTTAACGTCAAGTCCGCCTTGGTCATTATGGAATTCTTCTGCTTTGATTACACTTTCTGATTTAAGTCCTGCGTTTACAATTACAAAGTCATTATCAATAGATATAACTTCTGCTGTAATTACTTCGCCCGAACGCATTTCTTGAAGCGCTATGCTTTCTTCAAATAGAGCTGCGAAACTTTCTGTAGGAATTGATTCTGTATTTTTTGCTGTCGTTGCCATTAAATGTTACCTATAAAGTCCTACCTAGCGATAGGGATGTTAAAGTTAGCAATAGACCTTTGAAATCTATTACACCTAATTATTTTTTAAGACGTTTGAGACTTTAAACTGAAGAGATGGGTGATGTTATCAACGGCATCAGATATGCTTAATGTGTCTGTGTCTATTTCTATAGCGTCTTTTGTTTTTAAGAGGGGAGAGATTTCTCTTTGTAAATCCCGCTCATCCCTTAAAATAATTTCACTTAGAACTGATGTCATATTAGCAGGGTTTCCTTTTGCTATCAACTGTTTATATCTTCTTTCAGCTCTAATTTGAGCGCTTGCAGTTAAGAATATTTTGATACCAGCATGCGGGAAAACGACCGAAGTCATATCTCTTCCTTCTGCAACTAATCCAGGGCTTTTTTCGAAACTCCTTTGAAATCCAAGAATTGCTTCTCTGAGAGCTCTGTGAACCGCAACTTCTGAGGCTCCGCGCCCTGATTCCTCAGTTCGTATAGCTTCAGAAACATCTTTACCATTGAGTAAAATTTGATCATTTTTGAAACTTAAGTTCGCGTTTTCGAGCACTTTAAGCAGCAAAGCTTCATTATTGAGAGGTATATTTTGTATATAACCTGCATAAGCGATCGTTCGGTAGATTGATCCTGAATCTAGATAGTGAAAATTTAGTTTTTCTGCAACAAGTTTAGCGACTGTTCCTTTTCCAGAAGCAGAAGGACCGTCAATCGCGATAATAGGAATGTGAGATGTCACTTATGCCTTCGCTATACTTTCTAACACTTCAAAATAAGTCGGGAATGTTTTATTGACACAATCCGGGTCGTTAATCGTGATTGGTATATTTCTCAAGCTAACTAATGAAAAACACATTGCCATTCGATGATCATTGTAAGTATCAATCTCAACATGTTCTTTAATCTCAAGAGGAGGAGTGATTTCAATAAAATCTTTACCTTCAATAACAGCAGCACCTAATTTTCTAAGTTCTGTTGCCATGGCTTTAATGCGATCAGTTTCTTTTACACGCCAGCTACCAATATTAAGAAGCTTAGTAGTACCTTTTGCAAATAAGGCCAATACTGCGAGTGTCATCGCGGCATCTGGAATGTGATTACAATCGAGGTTAATTGCATGAAGTGTTGCGACTTTTGAAACCTGAATTGATGTTTCAAGGATATGAATATCAGCACCCATAAGTGCTAAAGCTTCAGCAAATTTTACATCACCTTGAATACTATTTTTCCCAATCCCTTTGACTTCGATGTCCCCAGCGAGCAATCCTGCAGCTAGGAAATAAGAGGCTGATGAAGCGTCACCTTCAACAGCTATTTCACCCGGGCTCACATACATACTTGAACCCAGAATAACAAAATGTTGCCAGTCTATTTTTTTAACATGAACACCAAATCGCGCCATCAGATTAAGCGTAATATCAATGTAGGGTTTTGAAATTAAATCACCGACGATTTCGATAGCCACTTCTTTTTTTGTAAGTGGAATTGCTATTAGAAGAGCTGTTAAGAATTGACTTGAAATATCACCTCTAATTTTTATAGGACCTTTAATGACAATTTCAGAAGGAGATATTTTTAAAGGAGGATAGCCTTCTTGATCAAGATAGTGAACATCTACATTGAATTGCAAGAGCGCATCGACAAGGTCTTTAATAGGGCGCTCATGCATTCGAGGTTCACCACTTAGTGTGTATTGGCCCATAGAAAAAGATAATGCTGCAGTTAATGGTCTAAAAGCAGTACCCGCATTACCTAGAAAAATTTCAGCTGATTTATTTTTAAAATTACCCCGTGTGCCTTCAATGAGAATGTCACCATTATATTTTTGCGTAAGATTAACTTGAAGTTTTTTTAAAGCCACAATCATATGATGTGTGTCATCAGCTGCAAGTGCACCCATGATAGTTGTTGAACCCTCTGCAAGCGCTGATAAGAGGAGAATACGATTAGTGATACTTTTAGATCCAGGGAGTGTGACTTGGCCAGAAACAGATTGAAAAGCTTTTAATTTCTTTTGGTTTGCCATGCGCTTAAATTATTGAGACCATTCGTTTCGAGTTTTACTTGCATTTTCAAATAACGTCAAAATCTTTTTGGTATCTTCATGCTCAATAGCTTCTTTAAGTAATTTAATTTGATTTTCAAAATGCTTAATATCTTCAAGGATAAATTTTTTATTTGCGAGCGTAATGTCTTTCCACATTTCAGGTGAGCTTGCTGCAATTCTTGTGAAATCTTTAAATCCACTTGCAGCAAATTTTAAAAGCTCATTTGCATTTGTTCTTTGGGTAATCATATCCACAAGTGAAAAAGCTAATAGATGGGGCAGATGGCTGACCGTTGAAAATATTTTGTCATGATCACTATGGGACATATTTGAAACTATGGCACCTGTGTTTTTCCAGAGCACTTCAACCACCTCTCTTGCCTTAGGAGATGTATCTTGATCCGGCGTTAAAATGACATTTTTATCTTTAAATAAATCAATATGTGCAGAAGTTGCACCATGTTTTTCAGATCCAGCAATAGGATGACCACCAATAAATTGTGAGTATTGATTACCTAAAATTTGCTTCGCTGAGTGAATCACAACTGTTTTTGTACTTCCTACATCCGTAATAATGGTATGTGAAGATAAATGTGGCTGAATCGTTTTGAGTATTGAGGGAAATTGAGCAACTGGTGTTGCAATAATAATAATATGAGCCTCTGCAATATCTTTATTTAAGTCTTGGCTCGTACGATCAATAAGTTTAAGTTTAATAGCATCATTAAGATTATCTTGGTTTCGACCGACCCCGACAATATCAGAAGAGAGGTCTGATTTTTTTGCAGTGAGCGCAATGGATCCGCCGATAAGACCGACACCAAAAATAAGAATTTTATTCACTGTATATAGTTGATTTATTTGATATTGTTTAACGAACCAATTGTATCATGCTCACTATTAAATGATCGCCATTCGTTATTTATGAATAGCTCAAAAGGCTTAAAGTGAGTTTTGTAATTCATCTTTTTGCTCTCTTGAATCCAGTAGCCCAAATAAATATAATCTAGCTTCTTTTCAATACACCAATTGATAAGCCATAGTATAGAATAAGTTCCATAACTGAATGACTTATCGTTTGTATCAAAAAATGTATAAACTGCAGAAATGCCATCTTCAACGACATCGACAAAACTTACAATTTTTAAATGGTCTTGATCTTGAAATTGAACTAATCGACTATCAATATTACTTTGCAATAAAAACTCACTGTACTGATTAACGTCATCATCTGTTGCTTTAATTTTTTCATGCCTATTTTTTTGATATTCTAAATAAAGCTTAAAATGTTCCTCATGAAAAGAAAGTGGGAGCACAGAAGTTTTAAGATGCTGATGGCTCTTGATGATTCTCTTGAAGCTTTTTGAGTGTATAAAATTTTTAACATTGATACGAACAGGTATGCATGCATTACAAAGTTCACAATAAGGTTTGTATGTGAATTTACCGCTTCTTCGAAAACCTTTTTTTATAAGATCATCGAAATGCTTTTGGCTAATAAGGTGGTGAGGTGTAGCTACTAATGATTGGGATGCTCGCCCGTCTATGTAGCCACAGGCATAGCTTGTAGTAACATAGAATTGAATCTTATGACTTGAGAGTTTGTCAGGAAGGCTCATGTTTTAATGTAAGTATTAAGTAATTGAACAAATCGGTCACGCGAGATCTCTATCGCACCCAAACTTAAAAGATGATTTGTTTTCATCTGACAGTCTATCATCTTAATACCTATTTTTTTTAGATGCTGAATGGTAAGAACAAAAGCTATTTTAGAAGCGTCTCTTTCGTTGTGAAACATCGATTCACCAAAGAAAACGCCATCTAAAATGATCCCATAAAGCCCGCCGACAAGATTTTCATTAAAATAGATCTCATAAGAATGAGCAATTTTCAGTCGATGTAATTCTGAATAGGCATTAATAATACGATCGTCAATCCATGTCCCATTTTGGTTTTTTCTTTTCATTTTACTGCAATGTTTAATTACAGATATAAAATCCTTGTCTATCAAAAATTGATAATTATTTTTCTTAATTTTTTTGGAAAGTGATGTTGAAATTTTAAGATCTTCAGGAAACAATATTAATCTTGGATTAGGTGACCACCATAAAATAGGTTCGTGTTGATTAAACCAGGGAAAAATACCCTGCTTATAAGCTTCAATAATTTTTTCAGCTTTAAGTGTTTTGGATATTGCAATAAGGCCATTAGGCTCAATAAGCGCTTGATCAGTATTCGGAAAGGGTTCATGATTGCTAAGTAAAGTGATGGACCCGAATTCAGTTTTTATCCATTGACCCATATGTTTTTTTGTGAGGAATGTTTAATTTAATTTCAAGGTATGAAACGTTTTTTAATATTAGTTATATTACTCTTAAATATAGTCTCAATCGCTTACGCTAGTGACCGAGGATTATTCTGGAAATTAAGAGCACCGAATGGTTCGACGCATTATTTGTTTGGCACCATGCATACCGATGATAATAGAATTATTAAGTTCTTACCTATTGTTAAAAAATCCGTCAATGCATCAGATATTCTTTTAGTAGAAATTACCCCTGATGGCCATTCACAAAATCTTTTTATGAAGAATCATTCTCTCGTATCGGATATAAATGAGAAAGAGCTCAATCAAATTAAAAAACTTGCAGAATTTCACGTCATGTATTTTGACAATGTCATGAGAATGAAGCCTTGGCTCTTGGCTATTATTTTCGATTCACCTAAGCCTCATACCGAATTCAATCAAGATTATCTTTTAATGGCAATGGCAGCGGATTTAGATAAAGAAGTTCTAGGGATTGAGTCATCACAAGAGCATTTTGCTACGATGGATTCTCTTTCATTGGATGAACAATTAATGATGCTTAGAGCAGTTTTAAAAAAAACAGAGAATGAAAAATTATCTGATTACAATTTACTTATGAAACAATATATCTCAGGCGATGTTGAGCAAATACGCAAAACTGATGAACGATTAACAGGTAAGTTATTGCCAGAAGTTTTATGGGCTAAAATTAAAGTTCAGCTTATGAATGAGAGAAATAAAAAAATGGTCATTAAAATTAAAGAACTTTCAAAAGATAAGCAATTATTTATTGCAGTTGGAGCATCACATCTTGCAGGTCAGGACGGCTTGTTAAATCAGTTAAGAGATTCAGGCTTTAAAATATCACCTTTAAAAGCATTTGAATAATATGAAACGGCAGCTGATTTCGTCTCGTGGTAATCAACATTTTAAGCATTTAAAAAAGCTTAGCGAATCGCCTCGTTATCGTCATGAAGTCCAGCAAACCATTCTAGATGGTATGCACCTTATTGAATCTTATGCTGAGCGCTTTGGTTCCCCAGATTCTTTGGCTCTAATTGAGGGTAGTAATATTGATAAGATCGGACGATATCTTAACGAAGATACGCAAGTATTAGAATTTCCAGCAGGGCTCTTTTCTGAAATAGCACCTGTCATATCGCCTACAGGCATTCTTGCATCTATTAACATCCCGCATTTAGATGCTCCAAAAAAGCAGAACTGTATTTTATTGTTAGAAGACATTCAAGATCCAGGTAATTTAGGCAGCATATTAAGATCTGCAAGTGCTTCAGGTGTGGATCTTGTTTATTTGTCAGACCATTGCGCTGATCTTTGGTCACCTAAAGTATTAAGAGGTGGACAAGGCGCTCATTTTTATTTGCCATGTATTGAAAATGCTGTTTTTTCTGACATCATAAAAGGATTCAAGGGAAAAATTTTTGCAACTGAATTAACTGGAAAATCTATTTTTAAAGAAAACTTAAAAGGGCCTATTGCTTTTATTTTTGGCAACGAGGGAAGCGGCCTGCAATCAGAAACTGTAGGATTGACTTCGCATTCGATTCATATACCTATGGAAAAAGGTATTGAATCTTTGAATGTGTCTGCTGCTGTATCGATATGTTTATACGAAAAATATAGGCAAGAAAATTTTAATGTTTAGTTGAATTATTCGATTCGCTAAATACAAAATCTACTTCATCTTCTAAATATTGATAACACTCATTGCAAAAATCGCAGTGAATTGTAATGGATGTTTGCTCTTCAATGATAGATTTACATTCCTCTTTTCCAATGAGGCGAAGCATATTTTCCACACTTTTTTTCGAGCAGCTACAAGCAAAGCTAAGGCTGGTTGGATCGTATAAGCGAATTGTTTCTGAATAAAATACATTCTGAAGATTTTCAGAAGCTTCTAATTCGGAATGAACTGAATGAAACGATTGGTTAGCAGACTCAATAATTCTTTCCCAAACGCTTTTCATTTCATCGTGATTTAATTCCTCTACTGAAGAATTGAATGGAAGTTTTTGAATAAGAAGCCCATGAAAAATATCATTTTTAGAATGAATCCAGAGTTTGGTTTGGATCTGTTCTGACCTTAACATGTAATTTTCAAGAAGTTCACTGATTGAGTTTCCTTCCATAGGAACAATGCCTTGATAAGGCGTTTTTGCATTTTTTTGTATTAAAGTAATAATAAAGTGGCCCTCTTTAATAAGGTCAATGGGTGCTACAGATTCAATAGGCCCATTCCATTTAACTGTACCCCGCATACCTAAATTTCCATTACATTCAGCGATTAATAATTTGAGTGGACCATTAGTTTGAATTTGTAAAGTGAGTGAGCCATCAAGCTTAAGTGTTGAAGCTAAAAGTGAGCTTGCCACCATAAGCTCCCCTAATGTGGTATGAAGATTCTGAGGGAGCGCTTGATGTTCTGTAGCTTTTTTAATTGTATGACTTAATTTCACATAATTACCTCGAATATCCGTATTTTCAAAAATAAATCGATGTAATTTGTCTTCTGAGTTATGCATAAAATTCTAATTTCAATAGTTTTTATTTTGGGTACAAGTGAGATATTCCATAATTGAATAGCTGTTGCCCAAAAGTCTATAAGTGTATTTTCTTTTCTAATAACATCATATATACATTTAAGAAGCTGTATTGATATAGGGTGGAATATGCCAATTATGTAAATGATTCCCTAAGAGGAAAAGATTACATTTGATTCGATCGTTTGTTGAGCTGCTCACCATAAATTCGTAGCATCTTAATATGGCAACTTGGCCTTTTTCATTTCGTTTTAATGAAATTTTTTCGCATGCAACTGTCTCATCTAAAAATTGAAGATCAAATTGCTTAGATAAATTTTTTCCGAACTGAATGGCAAGTTCACGTTTTGAGATTGTATCAATCCAAAACCAAACAATCATGATTAGTAAAACAAGAAGGATATATTCCAGCATAAATGTAATTTAAAAAATGTTCTTCATATCTTAAACGCGCTTAAACCTTACTTTAATGATTATTTTTATGCATTATTTGTGTGCATTAAAACATTAACCCATAAAAATGCACAGAAATAGTGCTTAAAAATAGAAATTTTTCAAAATTTTAAGATAAAAAATTCATAACCTCTAATTTTTATTCATTCTTATATAAAATTAGGTCTAATTTAATACTTAAAGATAAGGAATGTCCGTCATGGATAACTTAATTGGTGCAAATGATACTTTGTTCGTTTTATTGGGCGCGATCATGGTGCTTGCTATGCATGCAGGTTTTGCATTTTTAGAGGTAGGTACTGTTCGCCATAAAAACCAAGTCAATGCCCTTGTTAAAATCCTTGTTGATTTTTCAGTATCCACACTGGCTTATTTTTTCATAGGCTATGGTATTGCCTATGGCGTCACTTTCTTGTCACCAGCAGAAACATTGTCTGCTAAAAATGGGTATGACCTCGTAAAGTTTTTCTTTTTACTTACTTTTGCTGCTGCAATTCCTGCAATTATTTCTGGAGGCATAGCTGAAAGAGCTAAATTCAATTCTCAATTAGCAGCTACCTTCGCTTTGGTGGGTTTCGTTTATCCTTTTTTTGAAGGTATTGCATGGAATAATCATTTAGGTGTTCAATCTTTCCTCGAAGGTAACTTTGGATTTAAATTCCATGATTTTGCAGGTTCAGTAGTTGTTCACGCGATGGGCGGTTGGATAGCATTGGCGGCTGTTTTATTACTTGGGGCAAGACATGGAAGATATGGTAAAGACGGAAGGCTGCATGCTTACCCACCATCCAATATTCCCTTTTTGGCTTTAGGTGCTTGGATCTTAACTGTAGGGTGGTTTGGCTTCAACGTCATGTCAGCGCAAACAGCTAATGGTATTTCAGGCCTTGTAGCGATCAATTCCCTGATGGCATTAGCGGGTGGCACTATTGCAGCGCTTATCGTTGGAAAAAATGATCCTGGCTTTATCCATAATGGACCTCTTGCAGGTCTTGTAGCAGTGTGTGCAGGATCAGATATTTTTCATCCTTTAGGCGCTCTTATGACGGGTTTAGTGGCAGGTATTCTTTTTGTATGGGCTTTTACCCTTACACAAAACCGTTTAAAAATAGATGATGTATTGGGCGTGTGGCCATTACATGGGCTTTGTGGTGCTTGGGGTGGTATTGCCGCAGGCATTTTTGGATCTACATATTTTGGTGGTATGGGAGGTGTTAGTTTTGCATCTCAACTTATAGGAACTTTATTAGGTGTATTCATAGCGCTTACCGGTGGATTTTTAGTGTACGGCATCATTAAGTATTTCTTTGGTATTCGATTAACCCAAGAAGAAGAATTTAATGGCGCTGATATTTCCATTCATAAAATTGCAGCCAATTCAGATGATTAACCTTAACTCTTAAAAGCATTATCTAATGCCATGCTAAAATTTCCCATGGCTAAATTTCATATCATTATTCCAGCAGCAGGCTTGAGCTCCAGAATGGGATTGGGCCAGCCGAAGCAGTACCTTAAAATTCATCAACAAACTTTCATAGAAAGAGTAATTAGAGTTTTTGAAAATATTCCTCTCGTCGATTCTATTCATATTGCGCTTCACCCAAAAGATGATATATGGAACACACTCAATCTTTCTTTATCATCAAAGGTGAGTGTGCATTATTGTGGTGGTGAATCTCGAGCTAAAACGGTAATTAATACATTAGAAGCTATAAAAGCTAATACGAATGAGAATGATTGGATCTTAGTCCATGATGCCGCTCGACCTGGTATAGAAGAAAAAGATGTACAGCATTTAATTTATACATTAAAAGATGATGCAGTAGGCGGCTTACTTGCTTACCCTATAGCAGACACTGTAAAAAAATCCAATGAAGAAGATAGGGTAGTTGAATCGCCGTCAAGAGATCATTTATGGCAAGCGCAAACACCACAGATGTATCGGTATAAAATGTTAAGTGATGCATTAGAAAAGTTTGACGGTATTCCAACGGATGAATCTCAGGCGATTGAGTGTTTAGGTATGAAGCCTAAATTAATTAAGGGTAGCTTCAAAAACTTTAAAGTTACCTACCAAGAGGATCTTAGTATCCTTGAACATTTAATAGATAAATAGGTATTAACTATGATAAGAGTTGGGCAAGGTTTTGATGTTCACCAGTTAGTGAAAGGTAGAAAATGTATTATTGGTGGCGTTGATATTCCTTTTGATAAAGGATTAGAAGGTCATTCAGACGCTGATGTTCTTCTTCACGCGATATCAGATGCCATACTGGGTGCTGCTGGATTAGGTGACATAGGCAAGCACTTTCCAAATACAGACCCATCTATTAAAAACATAGACTCCAGAGATATTTTAAGGCAAGTGATTCTATTAATTCATGAACAAAAATACTCAATTATTAATATTGATGCCACAGTAATTTGTGAGTTACCTAAATTGACACCTTATATTGATCGCATGAAAAATAATATTGCATTAGATTGTGGTGTTGATATTAACGTAGTGAATGTGAAAGCAACAACAACTGAAAATCTAGGATTCACTGGAAGAGGCGAAGGTATTGCAGCTCAAGCTATTTGTTTAGTAGAATCAAGATAGGTTTTTTTATGTTTCAGCGTTTTGAAAAATTTCTTAACCCTTTCCCTGAGTACTTTTTAACTACACCACCTAAAACTTTGTTCTTATTTGTATGGTCATGTACTAAAAACCTTAGGTGGCTTATTTTATGTATGGCCCTATTAACAGCTGTGATAGGAAGCTTTGAAGCTGTTCTATTCGCATATATGGGCTCTTTGATTGATTTACTAAATCATTCTAGCCCAGAAAATTTTTGGTCTCAAAATGCTTCTATGCTGATGTCAGCATCTACGGTTTTAATCTTAAGTACGTTACTTGTTTTATTCCAAACCTTAATTAAGCATCAATCGCTCGCAGGTGCATTTCCTATGCGAATGCGTTGGAATTTTCATCGATTGCTTCTTAATCAAAGTATGAACTTTTATCACAATGAATTTGCAGGGAGAGTTGCTGCAAAAGTTATGCAAACTGCTCTTGCAGTGAGAGATTTATGGTTCATTTTGGCTGACATTTTGGTGTACGTGATTATTTACTTCCTAACGATGATTTTTGTTGTAGGTAAATTTAATTTGATACTGATGCTTCCATTTATGACCTGGGTTCTTTTGTATATTTTCGTCCTTATTTATTTTGTGCCGCGCTTAAGTAAGTTGTCGAGAAATCAAGCTGATGCGAGGTCTTTAATGACCGGACGCATTACAGACGCTTATACAAATATAAGCACCATCAAGCTATTTTCTCACGCAGGACGCGAAGCAAATTTTGCTAAAGTTGCAATGGAAGAATTTTTAGGTGCGGTAAATATGCAAATGCGTTTAGTTAGTTGGATTGAAATTATTAATCATTTTTTAAGTATGTTACTTGTGATTGGAACTGGCGTTGTTGCTATTTGGCTTTGGTCAAAGAATGAAATCATGGTGGGAGTAGTTGCAACCTCAACAGCTATGGCTTTGAGATTGAACGGTATCTCGCACTGGGTCATGTGGGAAATGACATCCTTATATGAGCAAGTCGGAACTCTCCAAGACGGACTAAATACGCTTTCAGTGCAGCAAGAAATTAAAGATATTAAAAATGCAGAAGACCTCATCATTAAAAAAGCTTCAGTTTCATTTCAAAATATTGTTTTTAATTATCCCAATCAAAAAACTTCTGTCATTCATAATTTTACATTGAATATTAAGTCTGGCGAAAAAGTAGGGTTAGTAGGTAGGTCTGGGTCAGGTAAGTCTACCCTCGTAAATTTATTATTGCGATTTTATGATCTTAAATCAGGGGTAATTGCTATAGATAATCAAGATATTTCAAAAGTAAATCAAAATAGCTTGAGAGAAAAGATTGGTATGGTCACGCAAGACACATCTTTACTCCACCGCTCAGTTAAAGACAATATAGTTTATGGAAGACCTAATGCAACTCGAAATGAAATGGTCAATGCCGCGAAAAGAGCTAAGGCCCATGATTTTATTATGCATTTGGAAGATAATCTTTCTAGAAAAGGCTATGAAGCTCATGTTGGCGAAAGAGGCGTTAAGTTATCAGGTGGTCAAAGACAGCGTATTTCTATTGCAAGAGTTATGCTAAAAGATGCGCCTATATTATTATTAGATGAAGCCACAAGTGCGCTTGATTCTGAAATTGAAGTTGTTATTCAACAAAGTCTGTATCAATTAATGGAAGGTAAGACGGTGATCGCAATTGCACATCGCCTATCAACTATTGCGGCAATGGATAGGCTTATTGTGATCGATAAAGGGAAGATTATAGAAGAGGGTTCTCATAATGAGCTTATTAAAAAGAAAGGCTTATATGCGAGACTTTGGAAGCACCAAAGTGGAGGCTTTTTGGGCGAAGCTTAATGGGCACTTAATAATACAATAACGGCTCCACTCCCGCCATCATGATCTCGAGCTTGAGCGTATGCGATTACTTCTTCTTTTTGCGCTAACCAATGCTTAAGTTTATTTTTAAGAATGGGTTCTTTGTTTTTTGAGTTATAGCCTTTACCATGAACGATACGAACACAGCGAATATTATTTTTTTTACATTCAGCTATAAATTGAACCACATATGCTTTTGCTTCATCCGAAATCAAGCCATGAAGATCAATAGATTTTTGGATGACCCAATAACCTTTTCTTAGTTTTTTTAATACGTCAGGCGAGTGACCTTGTCTGATATAGAAAAGCTCCTCACCATTTTCGATGTCGTGAAGTGGCTCGTAATGATCGCTAATAGAATCAATCAGCGCTTGCTTTTCATCTTTTATGAAATTAAGGGGTATGGGCTTAGGTTTGTGTTGAGGCGCTTTATGCTCTTTTTTTTTCGAACTAATTTTTAATGGAGTTGTACCTTTAATGGCTTCTTTAAATAAATCAATTTCGTCTTTGTCATTTTCATTTTTTGCCATGACATTATTTTGATAAAAATCTTTCTGCATCAAGTGCTGCCATACAACCACTTCCAGCACTTGTAACTGCTTGACGATAAATGTGATCTTGAACATCGCCTGCTGCAAATACGCCAGGAATTGAAGTTGCTGTAAAATTACCATGACGACCTGCATTTGAGATGATATAACCATTTTCCATATCCAATTGACCTTCGAAGATTGAAGTGTTGGGTTGGTGACCAATAGCAATAAAAATACCTTTGAGTGCTATCGATTTGCTTTCATTCGTTTTTACATCTTTAATTTTAATTCCAGTTACACCTGAAGCATCACCTAAAACCTCTTCTAGAGTTTTAAATGTTTCAAGGATGATTTTTCCTTCTTTAACGCGATCGTATATTTTGTCCATCTGAATAGCTTCGGCTTTGAATTTGTCACGCCTGTGAATTAATGTCACTTTATTTGCGATATTAGATAGATAAAGCGCTTCCTCGACAGCTGTATTTCCACCCCCAACAACAGCGACTTCTTGATTCTTATAAAAAAAACCATCGCATGTTGCGCAGGCAGAAACACCCTTGCCTAAAAATGCAGTCTCACTATGTAGCCCAAGATATTTAGCTGATGCACCAGTTGCAATAATAAGTGCATCGCATGTGTACTCTGATGAGTCACCTATAAGTCGAATAGGCTTTTCTTTAAGGTGTGTCGTATGAATATGATCAAATACTATTTCAGTGTTGAAGCGCTTAGCATGTTTTTCAAAACGCTCCATGAGTTCTGGGCCCATGACGCCATCAGGATCTGCAGGCCAATTATCAACATCTGTCGTAGTCATCAATTGACCACCTTGAGCAATTCCTGTGATGAGCACGGGATTAAGGTTTGCTCGAGCCGCATAAACTGCTGCAGAATAGCCCGCTGGACCAGAACCTAAGATGATAAGTTGGGCATGTTTTGCCATAAAAAATTCCTGAAAAGAGTATGAAGTTACAAACGATCAATTTTAGTTTTCATCGCCTTATTAAGCAAACCTATTTTTGGTATAAGGGGTACTTTTTAAGGATTTTTTCATCATTTTTTGGTACCTCAAACTGATATAATTGAAGAAACATTCCGAGCACTTATAACCTTGTTTTTTAAAAAAAAATCAGAATCTGGAAAAGCTAGCCAAACCCCACAGGATAATAAACATAGCGGGATTAAAAGTAAGCTTACACGTGAAGCTTGGTGGTTAAGTTTAATTTTTTTAGGCTTTTATTTAACCATTATCCTTGCGACATACTCTAGTCAAGATCCATCATGGTCGCATAGCGTTAGCGGTGCAAACTCAATTCATAATGCTGGTGGCATTATTGGTTCGTATTTATCTGATTTACTACTCTATATTTTCGGTTTATCAAGTTGGTGGCTAAGCTTCCTATGTTTCTTTAGTATTTGGCTTCTTTATCCCCAATACAATAAGGATTTAAAAGGCTATCGTTCTTTTTTGCTTTTTAATTATTTTGGTTTCTTTTTACTAATTTCTGCCTCATCTGCTTTTGAAGCAGGTCATTTAATAGATCTTCCTGCTCAATTTCCATTAAGCCAAGGTGGCTTACTTGGAAAATTATTCGACCAAGCATTGCGTTCATCTTTAGGCTATGTAGGCTCAAGTATTTTTTTGATCACATCCATTGCGATAGGGTTTAGCTTATTTACAGGGTGGTCATGGCTCAGAATTTCAGAACATTCTGGCCACTTTACTTTCGCCCTATTTCAAAGAGCACAATATCGATATAGAGATTGGCAAGATCGTAAACATGGAAGAGTGATAGAAAAGCAGAGATTAGAACTCTTAGAGAGTGAGCGCAGAAAATCTGAAAATAGGTCCCCAGTCAATATTGGATCTCCGGATGTAGAAATTAAAATAAGTGAGCGCGTGCAAAAAGAAAAACAAATTCCGTTATTTAGTTTTAGTGACAATTTACTGCCACCTCTTCATCTTTTAGATCAGCCATCAAATCAAGTCGAACCCCAATCGCCAGAAACGATTGAGTTTATATCTCGACTTATTGAGAAGAAATTAATGGACTTTGGTATTGAAGCCAAGGTAATTTCAGCTCAACCTGGTCCTGTGATTACCCGTTATGAGTTTGAGCCAGCACCTGGCGTTAAAGGTAGTCAAGTCACTAACTTATCGAAAGATTTAGCGCGCGCACTGTCTGTTGTGAGTGTTCGTGTCGTTGAAACTATTCCTGGTAAAACATGTATGGGTTTAGAGATACCGAATCCTAAAAGGCAAATTGTTTACTTATCTGAAATCATGAGCTCTCAAATCTTTGCAGATACGAGTGCTTCTCTCACGATTGCTTTAGGAAAAGATATTTCAGGCCGCCCTGAGATTGCTGATTTATCTAAAATGCCACACGTATTAATCGCAGGTACCACAGGCGCGGGCAAATCGGTTGCAATCAACGCATTAATTCTCAGCTTACTTTACAAAGCCAACTCTGAAAAAGTTAGGATGATATTCATCGACCCTAAAATGCTTGAGCTGTCTGTCTATGAAGGCATACCTCACTTATTAGCGCCGGTCGTGACTGATATGCGTCAAGCTGCAAACGCATTAAATTGGTGTGTAGGTGAAATGGAAAGACGTTATAAGTTGATGTCGATGTTAGGCGTCAGAAACCTAGCTGGTTACAATCAAAAAATTAAAGAGAGTATAAAAGATGGGTCCCCTATTGCGGATCCTATAAATCCAGAAAATACTGAACCCTTATCTGAAATGCCACTTATTGTGATTGTTATTGATGAGCTTGCAGATTTAATGATGGTGGTAGGCAAAAAAATTGAAGAGCTCATTGTTAGACTAGCTCAAAAAGCTAGAGCTTCTGGCATTCATCTAGTTTTAGCAACACAAAGACCTTCGGTGGATGTGATTACAGGACTTATTAAAGCTAACATTCCCGCAAGAATTGCATTCCAAGTATCTAGCAAAATTGATTCGCGAACCATCTTAGATCAAATGGGTGCTGAGACTTTGCTTGGTCAAGGTGATATGTTGTATAAGCCTGCAGGTTCAGGTTACCCTCAAAGAATTCATGGAGCATTTGTGTCTGATCAGGAAGTACATAAAGTTGTGAACTATCTTAAGTCACATGGTGAGCCGAATTATATTGAAGGTATTTTAACTAACGAAACTTTAGAGAGTGGCGATTATGGAAGCTCATCTTCTAATTTCTCAGGCGAGAAAGATCCGCTTTATGATGAGGCTGTGGAGTTAGTGTTGAGATCAAGAAAACCATCAATCTCTTCAGTGCAAAGACATTTACGCATTGGTTATAACCGTGCTGCAAGAATTATTGAGGATATGGAAAGAGCTGGCCTTGTTTCCGCAATGCAAAGTAATGGCAATAGAGATATCCTGGCTCCAAACCAAAATGAATAAACTGCTTTTTACTTTTTTAATTTTGTCTTTTAATGTGTTTGCTGATGGCATTTCAGATCTCAATGCTTTTGTAAACAACGTATCAAGCATGTCCTCGGAATTTAGTCAGGTTGTTTTAGATAAGAAAGGCTTGAAACTTCAAGATGTTGAAGGCGTGATGCTATTTAAAAGACCTAATAAGTTTAGATGGGACTATTTAAGGCCTTATCAAAATCAAATTATCAGTGATGGCGATCTTTTGTATATGTACGATCAAGACCTAAGACAAGTTTCCATTAATCCAATAGCTAAAGTTGGTGGGTCAACACCACTTTTAATTATTGCAGGTAAAAATATTGAAAAATATTTCACACTTAAAAATATAGAAGATCAATCTGGTGCTGAAGCCAATCATAATATCAAATGGGTTGAGGCCATTCCTAAAGAAGAAGGCGCTGGATTCATTAAAGTTATACTTGGTTTAACTGAAAATAAATTATCAGCGATGAAAATTGTTGATGCATTTGAGCACATAACAACGATTAGCTTTAAGAATGCCAAATACAATGTGAGCTTGGTTGATAATGATTTTTTATTTAAATTACCTAATGGCGTTGATGTTGTTCAAAATACCGCCATATCTAGTAATTCATCTACAATACCGAATCCCAATAAAAATAAAGATGCTGAGCTAATTGCTTTTGCAAATGACTGGGCAAATGCGTGGTCAGCAAAAGACATTGACCTATATTTGAGTAAATATGCACAAGATTTTAAAACTCCCAATGGCGATGCACTCCCTTTGTGGCAAGCTACAAGAAGGCAAAAAATATCATCACAAGGAAAGATTGTTCTTGAAATTGAAGATGTTAAATTAACTATGAAAGCTGAGAATTCAGCTCGTATACAATTTAAACAAAAATATACCTCTGATAAGCTGACTGAGATGAAAAATAAATCACTTTTGGTAAAAAAAATTGATGGCTACTGGTTAATTCAAGAAGAGATATCAGGTAAATAATTCTCATGAATCAAATGTTCGAACCTAATCAGTCTCAATTGCCTCTTGCTGAGTATTTAAGACCTAAAATTGTTGGCGAAATAGCAGGGCAAAAACATATTTTAGGTGAAGGTAAGTCGCTGCGAGTAGCTATTGAATCTGGAAATTTACCCTCTATGATTTTATGGGGTCCTCCAGGTGTTGGAAAAACAACTATTGCACGTGTCATTGCGAATTCTATTGATGCAGAATTTATATCCGTGTCCGCGGTGCTATCTGGCGTTAAAGATATTAGAGAGGCTATAGATAAAGCCCAACATAATTTACAACAATATAATAAAAAAACAATTTTGTTTGTAGATGAAGTCCATCGTTTTAATAAAAGTCAGCAAGATGCATTTTTGCCACATGTTGAATCTGGATTGATTACTTTTATTGGTGCGACGACTGAGAATCCATCTTTTGAGGTTAATTCCGCTTTATTGAGTCGATCACAAGTTTATGTTTTAAAAATGCTTGATGAAGAAGATCTTCTTTTAATTTATGAAAAAGCTAAAAATCATATAGCACCCGATATCGAGGTAAATGAAGAGGCTAAGCAAGAGATTATCGCTCATGTGAATGGCGATGCAAGAAGGCTACTTAATTTTTTAGAATTACTCTTTAATACAGCCACATCTTTAAAAGTTAAAAAAATTGATCAAGACTTTCTAAAGAGAACAATTACAAGCAAGGTAAGACGTTTTGATAAAGGCGGGGATCAGTTTTACGATCAAATTTCAGCACTTCATAAATCTGTGAGAGGGTCCGATCCAAATGCTGCGTTATATTGGCTTCATCGTATGTTAGACGGCGGTGCTGATCCACTTTATTTGGCAAGAAGAATTGTTCGAATCGCTGTTGAGGATATTGGCTTGGCTGATCCAAAGTGTCAAACTATGGCACTTGAAGCTTACCAAATTTATGAACGTCTTGGCTCGCCTGAGGGTGAGTTAGCCCTTTCGAACGCAGTAATTTACCTATCGATTGCAGCTAAAAGTAATGCAGCATATATGGCTTTCAATGAAGCAAAAGCATTCGTAGCGGAAGGCGATAATAGTGATGTGCCAGTTCATCTGCGAAATGCCCCAACCAAGCTTATGAAAGATTTAGATTACGGAAAAAATTATCGTTACGCTCATAACGAGCCTGATGCTTATGCGGCTGGCGAAAAATATTTTCCAGATAATTTAGACCCTATTGAATTTTATAAGCCTACAGCAAGAGGATTAGAGAGTAAAATTCTCGAAAAATTGAATTATTTAAAATCACAGGATAAGCAAAAGAAATAGGTTATTTATGATAGACATCCAAATACTTAGAAATGATATTGAGCTTGCTAAAGAAAAACTTTTGAATCGAGGTTTTGATCTTGATATAGCTACTTTTCAATCATTAGAAAATGTAAGAAAAGAGCTACAAGTGAAAACGCAAGAGCTCCAAGAGAAAAGAAATTCTATATCAAAGGAAATTGGTATTGCGAAATCTAAAAATGAGAATATTGATCTTCTTATGAAGAGTGTTAATGCAATTTCAGATGATTTAAAAGCGGGCGAATCTGAATTGTTTGAGTTACAAGAAAAGATTAATCAATTCATGCTTAATATCCCTAATATTCCTCACGATTCAACTCCGATAGGCAAGTCTGAAGACGATAACAAAGTTTTGAAGACAGTAGGCGAGCTTAGAAAATTTAATTTTAAAGTTAAAGATCATGTCGATATAGGCACTCAACATGGCCTTAATTTTGATTTAGGTGCAAAACTTTCTGGCGCTCGCTTTGTAGTGATAGAAGGTAAGCTTGCGAAATTACATCGCGCTATTGCCCAATATATGCTTGATACTCATACAGATAAGCACGGGTATAAGGAATGCTATACACCTTATTTGGTGAATAGCGAGACATTAATAGGCACAGGACAGCTCCCTAAGTTTGAAGCTGATCTTTTTAGTCTTTCACATAACGAAAGTAAATTATATTTAATTCCAACTTCTGAAGTGACGCTCACAAATTTTGTGCGAGACGAAGTGGTTAAACAATCTGACCTTCCTATTAAATTAACAGCACACACACCCTGTTTTAGATCTGAAGCTGGATCCTACGGGAAAGATACACGTGGCATGATTAGGCAGCATCAATTCGACAAAGTTGAGATGGTTCAGATTGTCCATCCAGACAAAAGTTATGAAGCATTAGATGAAATGGTTTCGCATGCTGAATTTATACTCACTTCATTAGAGCTCCCATATCGATTGCTATCTTTGTGCACAGGCGATATGGGTTTTGGAGCTGCGAAAACTTTCGACCTAGAAGTCTGGCTCCCATCACAAAATATGTATCGTGAAATTTCATCTATTTCAAATTGTGAAGCTTTCCAAGCAAGACGATTAAAAGCAAGGTTTAAGAGTGATGACGGAAAAAACATATTTGTTCACACATTGAATGGTTCTGGACTTGCAGTTGGTAGAACATTAGTTGCGGTTATTGAGAACTATCAGAATGAAGATGGGAGTATTACGATCCCTAAAGCATTAGCTCGTTATATGGGCGACATTGAAAGGATTTAGTTTTTCCAAATCTCACGAATTTTTCCATTATTACTAATTAAGGCACCATGCGCGAGATTATAAAAAATACCATGCTCTACAATGCCTGGCGTTTGCGATAGAAGTGCATTTAATTCCGCAGTATTTTTTTCAGGATAATTAAAATCGAGTACAAAATTACCACAAGACGTAATCGCATATCCATCTTTTGCTGCATTAATTCTAATATCGCCTGTTCCTTTCTTCATTAAGATATTTTTAACAATCTCCCACGCAAAGGGTTGGACTTCCGAAGGTATGGGAAAGTTATTTCCAATCTTTTTAACGATTTTAGACTCATCCACAATGACAATAAATTTTTTAGCCGATCGGGCCAGTAGTTTTTCTCGAACGAGATCATAACCCCGCCCTTTAAGTAAAGAAAGATCAGCGTCAATTTCATCTGCTCCATCAATATATAGATCAATTTCTTTGATCTGTTCCATAGCTATAATTGGTAAACCCGCTTCTTTAGCTTTAATCATACTTACAACCGAGCTTGATACTGCTCTTATGTTTAGCTTTTCTTCCTTATTTCGCTTAGCTAAAGCATCAATAAAGTAGTTAGCGGTTGATCCAGTGCCCAAGCCAACAATCATATTCTCGCTAACGTACTGCAGGGCTTGGTGCGCGACTAATTCTTTATCATTCATGACATTCCCTCTCAATGAATACTAGCTTTAAAGCTTATAATATTGCTAATCATTTATACATGCAATATATGCCATTAGAAGCAAATTATCAAAGTAAAGAATCACTATCGACAGCTGAAATTGATGGCTCTGATAGCTATTCTCTTGTTAAGTATATTCAAGATGAAATTACTAAAAGTAAAAAGTCTTTAGCAATTTTTACGGAAACTGCATTCGAAGCAAGGCGTCTTATGGAAGAGATGCTTTGGTTTAATCCAGATTTAAAAATTAACTTATTGCCCGATTGGGAAACTCTTCCTTACGATCACTTTTCACCCCACCCAGATCTAATATCAGAACGACTTCTAACTCTTTATCAAGTCACTCAGGAAAAATTTGATGTGGTAATTATCCCTGTAACCACAGCGCTTCACTTATTACCTCCTAAAAGTTATATACAACAATTTAGCTTTCATTTTTCTAAAGGGCAAAAAGTTGATATTGAAGCTTTTAAAAATCAACTCACATTAAACGGATATATGAATGTCGTTCGCGTCATGGCCCCTGGAGAGTTTTCAGTAAGGGGAAGTCTCATTGATTTATTTCCTATGGGGAGCATTGTGCCGTATCGCTTAGATTTCTTTGATAATGAGATTGATTCGATTCGCACATTCGATGTTGATTCCCAAAGAACACTCTATCCTATCAATGAAATCAAGCTGCTTCCGGCCCGCGAATGTCCTATGGATGAAAAATCCATCAGTATATTTAGACAAAATTATCGAGAGCGCTTTGAGGGTGACCCGTCTCGCTCATCGATTTATAAAGATATCAGTAAGGGCATCCCCATAGGTGGTATTGAATGGTACATGCCCTTATTTTTTGAAGAGATGAGTGATATTTTTAGTTATTTTTCAGACAATACGATTATTTATAAACACGGCAATCTTGATCTAGCTTGTAGTCATTTTTGGCATGAAACTGAAAAACGTTTTCGATTGTTTGCTTATGATGCTGAAAGACCAATTTTAGAACCTCAAAATCTTTTAATTAAGCCAGATCAATTTTTTAAATCTATCAATACATATAAGAAGTTTGATTTAAAACGTGCAGAAGTATATGAAAAAATTCCTGATATATCTATTGATAGAAAAAACATTCAGCCTTTAGCAAAACTTGATCATTTTATTAAAAGTAATCTTAAAAGAATTTTTATCTTAACGGATAGTTTAGGTCGTCGAGAAACTGTTTCTGAGCTCCTAAAGTTAGCTAGCATTAAGTTTAAAGCAACAGATGATTGGTCTTCAGCTATAGATATTAGTGATCAAGTGGTTTTGACTGTGAGTCCATTGCATCACGGCTATATTTCATCAGAGCATATTGTTATTACAGAATCTGAGCTTTATGTAAATACCGTTCGTCAATCAAGAAGACGCCATCGTGATAAGAATTTCTCAACTGATGCCATGGTGCGTGACTTATCAGAGCTAAAAGAAGGTGACCCTATTGTTCATGAGCAATATGGCGTAGGCCGATTTAAAGGATTATTTAATTTGGATTTTGGTGAGGGTGAAAGTGAATTCCTGCTTTTAGAGTATTTTGGACACGATAAACTTTATGTGCCTGTATCCAATTTGGATCTTATTTCACGATACTCCGGAGGACCAGCTGAAACTGCACCGTTACATAGGCTGGGTTCAGATCAATGGGATAAGGCTAAGAAAAAAGCCTTGAAACAAATTCATGACACTGCTGCAGACCTCTTAAATATTTATTCGCAGCGCTCCATCAAAAAGGGGTACGCCTTCAAAATTAATTTACAAGATTATGAGAGATTCACAGATGGATTTCCATTTGAGGAAACTGATGATCAATTAACAGCAATTAATGCTGTGATTAATGATATGGAGTCACAAAAGCCGATGGATCGTCTCATATGCGGCGATGTGGGTTTCGGCAAGACAGAAGTTGCATTACGGGCAGCATTTATAGCGGCTAATGATGGAAAGCAAGTTGCTATATTAGTGCCGACAACACTTCTTGCCGAACAGCATTACAATAATTTTATGGATCGTTTTTCAGATTCTCCGATCAAGATTGCAGAAATTTCTCGTTTTAAATCTAAAAAAGAACAGGCTGAGTCACTTTTGAAACTTGCTAATGGTGAAATTGATATCATCATTGGTACACATAGGCTTATTCAAAATGATATTAAATTCAAAAATTTAGGGCTAATTATTATCGACGAAGAACACCGTTTCGGTGTCCGCCAAAAAGAATTGCTTAAAGCTATGCGGGCTGAGGTTGATGTCCTAACACTTACGGCGACTCCTATTCCTCGAACTCTATCGATGGCTATGGAGGGTTTGCGAGAGTTTTCTATTATTTCCACTCCACCACAAAAACGTTTATCGATTAAAACATTTGTTAATAATTATTCAGAAGGCATCATTCGTGAGGCAGTTTTAAGAGAATTTAATCGAGGCGGGCAGGTGTATTTCTTGCATAACGATGTTGACACTATCACTTCGATGAAAGAAAAATTAGGAAAGTTAATTCCTGAAGGGCTAATTGAGATTGCTCACGGACAGATGCGAGAGCGAGAGCTTGAAAGAGTCATGCATGATTTTTATCAACAAAAGGCTAACATTTTACTTTGTACAACTATTATTGAAACAGGTATTGATATTCCATCAGCTAATACTATTATTATGAATCGTGCAGACATGTTTGGGCTAGCGCAACTGCATCAGCTAAGAGGACGAGTAGGCAGATCTCACCATCAAGCATATGCATATTTACTTATTGATCCAGACAGGAAGATTAGTGTCCACGCTCAAAAACGATTGGAAGCTATTCAACTACTTGAAGATTTAGGTGCAGGTTACTATCTTGCCATTCATGATTTAGAGATTCGTGGAGCAGGCGAGTTGCTAGGCGATAATCAAAGTGGGCAAATGCATGAAATTGGATTTAATCTGTATGTAGAAATGCTGAATTACGCTGTAAAGCAACTTAAAATTGGTAAAAAATTAAGTCTTGATACTCCGCTTCATAAAAACACAGAAATTAATTTACATACACCAGCCATTATTACCAATAGCTATTGTGGTGACATCAATGAAAGACTTGTGCTTTATAAGCGAATGTCAGGACTTAATGATAGCGACCAATTGGTGGGCATGAAAGAGGAGCTGGTAGATCGGTTTGGTGTGATGCCAGAACAAACACAGTCCCTTATCTCTTTTCATGACTTAAGAATTTTCATTCAACATCTTGATATTAAAAAAATAGATGCGAGTGATGTTTCAATTCAAATTACATTTGCTAGTGACAGTAAAATTGACCCACTAAAGCTTATTAAGTTATTAAGCGAAGATAAGCGATGCCGCATGAGTGGACCGGATAAAATTAAAATCTCTATTACACTTTCTGATATTTTAGAGCGGGTTAAGTTTATTAAAGACTTTTTGGATAAAATATTTTTAACGTGAAATATATACTAGTTTTTTTCATTTTTTAGCTATTGCTAAGTTAAATTAGAACAAGGATCCTGTCATAGGAGACTCATCAGTATTGACTCTAAAGTAACTTCAATCGCATGAGTTTTGGCGCAAAATTCTCGATTTTGCTGCTTAAAACGTCTATCTCAATTATTTCTATGGGTTTTGCCTCATAAAAATTCTTGCCGTAGGTGTCCCAAAGCATTGATAAAAATGAATTTGAAGCAGGTTTCATTTCATCCTTAAGTGTTACGGATCCCACAAGATGAAGCTTTGCTTTTGCTCTAGTCATGGCAACATAAAGTAACCTTTTTAATTCATTTTCTTCTCTATTTTTTTCGATCCCATAAATTAAATCATGCAAATGAGGTGATTTATTATCAGGTTCACTAAATGCTGTAACGTTGTAAATATTGTTATTTTTAATAAAACTATCAGACAAAATCATTTTTTTGTCTGATGCTCGTGTTGTTGAGTTTAATGATGGAATAATGACTACATCAAATTCAAGACCTTTAGCTTTATGTATTGTAAAGAATTGAATTCGCTCTTCAGCAGAAGGAACGTCAGATAAATACGTTTTTTTAATTTGATATTCGACTAGCTCAAAATCAATACCTATAGGTGAGCTTGATGTTTGTAGTATGTCAAAAAATTTATTAATATCTACAATGTCGTTTGGGTTATGAAGGCATAGTTCACCACCTAAATTCATCCAGACTGATTCTACAAGTCTTCTAATGTGAGTCTTGCTTTGATGTTCAAATGCATTTTTTAATATATCGATCAGTCGTTGAATTCTTTTCCTTCCATCCGAAGAAATTTCATTCATTTTATTTTCATCTTGAATAATTTCCCATACTGTTGAGGTATGGTCATTTTGAAATAGTAAAGCTAGGTCATTTAGCATGATGCCACACCAAGGCGCTCTAAGAATTGCAAGCCAGTGAATTCGGTCACTTAAGTCAAGCATAGCGTAGCTTAATGAAAGAATATCTTGAATAGATTGGTGCTGGTCTAATGCATCAATTTCTACTGCATTAAATTTTAGTGTAGGTTTGAATTTTCTAATGTAATTTATTAATTCTGATAGGTGACTTCGAGATCTTGTGAGGATAGCAATTTTTTCATTTTCGGGGAATGTATCAATCAGATTACATACATACTTTGCTTCTTCGGTATCAATATCAATATTTTCATCAAATACTAATGCATGAAATTTAAACTCATTTGTATTAAAATCATGCTCTTTTTTTGCTGAAACAAAAGGCTTGTAAGATACAGCCCCTTCTTGAATAGAATCATCTTTAGGCAGTATATTTTGAAATATCCGATTTATCTCATTCACAATAAGCGAGGAGGACCGGTAATTATCTTTTAGTCGGATAGTTTCTAAGGGAATTGTATTGAAACCATTTTTTTTAGCTTCTATAAAAATGCTGACATCAGCTTCCCGAAACTTATAGATAGATTGCATAGGATCACCAACACAGAAGATCGTTTTCTGTGCTTCAGGTGTCCATCCATCCACAATTTTAGTTAAGAAATTAAAATGACTTCTGCTTGTATCTTGAAATTCATCGATAAGTAAGTGAGAAATTTTATAATCTAAAGATAATAAAAGATCGCTTGCAGCATCATTTTTACCAAGTGCCTCATTCGCGATCTCAATGATCTCGATAAAATCCACTGTATTTCGTTCCCTAAATAGCTGTCGCAGTTTCTTTTCACACTGAAGGAGAAGATTTGAGATAGATTTTAGTCTTAATGAATATGTTTCATTAATAGGCTCTGGAATATCCTTAATGGCTAATAAAAAATCCATAGTTGGGAGATTGCGACATTTAGTTTTGTAGATCTCTCCTTCATTATCATTCTTAAATCCTTCTCGCACTGTAATATTTTCACGCCTATTATTTTTATCTGTAAATAAAATTTTTGTGATCATTTGCCATAAAAGGATTTCTTTTGTATCAAAATTAAAGCTATTTTTATTTTCTAGTTTTACGTCTTCTCTAAGATTTATATCTTCTAAGTAGCGAAGTATTTCTATAAGATCATTTAGCTGATCTTGATTTAGCGCATCTTTAATTTTTTGATAAATGGGCTTAATTAAATTATCAAGGTAGGCATTGCTTTCTTCGATGATTTGCTCACTTGCTTTTTGAGTCAGTGCATAACATCGAGATTTCCACTGGTCGCGGATCGACATCATCGCCACTAAACGACGATTAATCTTTTCATATTCATTGTCATAATGAGAAAAGACAATTTTAATATCTTCGATGTTATCTTTAGCTTGTAATGTTTGTTTCACGGACTCCTCATAGAATTTTTCAGGAGTGTCGGTGATATTAGGTTTGCTCCCCATTTTGCTTAATATAGGAATTTGACTGACTACGTTATGGCAGAACTTATCAATAGTCATCACCTTAAGTCGTGACGGATCGCGTTCAATATCCCAGCCTTTTTCTTCTGAGCGCTTTAGAATTGTTTGAGTAAAAAGACTTTTTCTTTCTTTTATTCGCTCTAAAATCTTAGCTTTCATTTCTGAAGCAGCTTTTTTTGTGAAGGTTATCGCCACGATCTCTTCAGGTGCGTCAACGACGGTAAGTAATTTTAAATATCGATCGGTCAGCAAGCTTGTTTTTCCAGAACCTGCCGGAGCTTCAACTATAAAAGAGCTCAGATGAAGGGCTTTTTCTCTTAAGGCAGCGTCATTCATTGCTTGGTTTGCTCAAATTGTAATGTTCGCTCAGGAATTCTTAGGATAGGTTTAACGTGACAGTAAGCCATGTCTTTTTCGCGCATAAATCTAACTGCTGCATCACCCACTTCGTAGCTTTTAACTGCATCATTAATACGACACTTCCAAAAGCCAAGTAAGTCATCCCATGATTGGTATTGATTAGAAGAGGAAGGGTCCTTGATGCCTTTAAGAAGCGCCATATCACGACCGATGCCAATCCATTGAGGTTTTGGTGTGTTGATAACGCCAATAGCAATGGCATCAATAGGCTTATCTGAGGCAAAGAGAGCATAGAAAGGCATCTGAAGCTCCCCATAAGCATTGAGAAACCATTCGTTTAGGGTTTTTGTAGCTCCAGACTTGTAATCAATGACAATCTTGTTCTGATTAACTTCATCAATACGATCAATTTTGATATTAAAGTTAAGATAACCTAAATGGACGGGTATACTTTTTTCTGTCTCTTTGACTTCAAAATCACCTCGTTTTAATTCATATTGAATCCATTTTTCAAGGTAATTTATCAAGCGCTTTTCTTCAATATTAAAAAGTTCAGGTAAGATTCTGGGGTACCTTTTCTGTTCTGTTGAAATGGTTTTGTGTGCGATATCCTGTATCTTTTTTGAGAGCTCTTTTTCGCTTAAAGCGCTTACTAGAGATGATGATTTATATTCCATCCAAAATTGCTCTAAGGATTTATGGAAGAGATTTCCTCGAAGCCTAGTAGTTAAATTTTCCTCATCTTCATCTTCTATTGGTTTGGCTCCAAGCCTAAATTCATAGAATGCCCAAGCAGGGCAGACGGACTGTGCTTCAAGTAATTTAATCCCAGATTTTGCAGTCTGTAAGACGTCAATTTTTATTGAAGTATTATCTTCAATATACTCTATAAAATGTTGATTTAATGTATTTTTTTTATAGTTAAAATTCATATCTTCATGTAGTTTCGAAGATATGAATGTATATAATGTAGGCGACGGAAAGATATCTTCTTCACCCATTTTTTTAGCATAAGAGAGTGTTACTGAGGGTGACGTATGAGTGAATTTGTCTAAAATCTTTGTAGCATGTAAATGCCGTTTTTCATGTGTGCTGATGTGACTATCATGCTGAATTTTGATAGGGATAAATGGATTATATTGGTGAAGTGTAGGCCAATTATGTTCATTTAAATTCATAATCCACGTAGCATCATAAGTATCATAAGGCGCTTCATGAAAGCCTAAAATATCAATTTTATAATCACCCTGATGCTGGTGTTGATGGGTGGTTTTTTTAAGGTAATACTGAAGCGTATCTAACATATCTTGAATAGATATTTCACCTGTAAGCTTGTCTAGCGATGATAAGGTTTTGGTAATTTTCTTCCACGCCTGATAAATACCTTCCTCATACACATCTTTTGGATTTAACAGTCTTGATTGAATACTCTTTAAGTGCCCATCAAATGTTTTCATCCACGCAGAAGGAGTTCTTTTCGCCCGCCACTCATGATGAGAGGTTTGTATTTGATCTAAATGCATCTTTAGCGAAGGAATTAAATCATTTAATCCTTCAGTCGACTCAAATATTTCAATAAGTTCGCTAATTGAGACATTGCCTCTACGTTTTCTTTTTAATTGGTTAATCAGCCTGTAGCGAAGACTTAACTCTTGATCATCTGACCATCCGTTATAACTTAAGATATTTTTAAGGTCATTAATATTGAAAAGGCCTCGCGCGCTAAATTCTATGAGTCTTAGATTTAAATAAACCATGGGTAAATGAAATAACGGTGTACTTAAAGAAAACTGATAAATTCTTTTTTCTTGAGATAAGCTTGGGGTGAATGTTTCAGGATGGAATGTTTTATCAAGTAAGCTTGTGAGGCGATCGATGATTTGATCAAGCTGGGGCGTCACAATAAGTATTTTTTTATTATGTTCTATTTGTTTTTTGCACCATTCGACAATTTGCATGCACTCATGTTCTTCATTAAGAAAAACACGCGACTCAATATAAGGTTCTATTTTAGGACCTTCAAAAAAAGTCACATCAATTTGAGTTTTGCATGCATCAATAAATGATTCTTCAATGGGCGTTCTAAATTCAAAATTTACAAAATGAATAGGGTGGTTAATAGATATATCCTTATTTCTGATATGTTCAATTGCTATTTTGATAAGACCACTAAAAGTGATGATACTTTTATCACTGCAATATTTTTTAAAAATTAAGCGCCAAGCGTTAAAAAATGCATGCTCTTCACTGCGCTCTTCACTTTTTAAAGTATTTTCACCAATAAGAAATTGATCTATGAGTCGATCAGCATGGCTAGCAGGCTCACTTAAGCTTTCTATATTAGATAAATCAAATGAGGATTTTTTGTATTGTTTAATACTACTTTCCCATAACAATTTTTCTTCAATACCATTAAGAACTCGGTATGGCATGATAATGTCCGGGTGTTTTTCAAAGAGATTATTAATGAAATCATGAAGTGCCATCACTTTTTCTTTTGAGTTAAAGTGCTGGCTTAGTTTAAAAGCTTCTTTTGAATTACGGCAGAGATAGATAGGCTTTTGCTCAGAATGCATGCTTCTATTGTAAACTTATCCTCGTTAATTATTATTTAAAAATATGGCTGAACGCAAAAATTACATTACTAAACAGGGATACCAATGCCTAAAAGATGAGCTTGATTTTTTGGTTAAAGTTGATCGTCCTAAAGTAGTGGCTGATGTTTCTTGGGCTGCAAGCAATGGAGATCGCAGTGAGAATGGGGATTATATATATGGGAAAAAACGCTTACGTCAGATAGATGCAAGAGCGAAATTCTTATTTGGGCGCATTGATGAGGCTGTGGTGATAGATCCATCCACACAAGAGCAGCAGGATAAGATTTTTTTCGGTGCGTGGATCACTCTTCTTAATGAATCAGATGATTCAGAGCATCATTTTCGCATTGTAGGACAAGATGAGATTGATACAGAAAAAGGCTTTATTAGTTGGGTGTCGCCTATTGCTAAGGCACTTTTGGGAAAGACCTTAGACGATGAGGTAAAAGTCGAGACTCCTGGCGGCTTAGTTAATTTTAGAATTATTGATGTGTCATATCATGAGTAACAAAAGCCCTCTAGTTTGTCATTTAATATGCAAGGTGATTGATTTTTTTGGTGATATTGGTGTTGCATGGCGCATTGCAAAGCAACTTAAAGTTGATTTTAATATTGAGGTACATCTTCTTGTCGATGATCTTATGACTACCCAAAGACTTATACCTTCCCTCGATATTTCCTTAAAAAAACAAACGATTGATGGTATTTGTATTTATCATTGTGATTTTAGTGAAGATTCCAAATCACTTCCTTCACCTCCAGCTTTTGTATTTAATCTTTTTAATATTGATTTACCCCATGCATATAAAGCGCTTATACAAAGCGGAAAGTCTAAATATATTGCGATTGAATATTTGTCAGCTGAGCCATGGGTAGATAATTTTCATTTAAAACCATCCATAGATCCTGAATCTGGCCTTATTAAAACTTTCTTCTATCCTGGCTTTACAAATCAAACAGGTGGCCTCATCCGAGAGAAAGATTTACTATTGCGACGAGAGGCTTTTACCCAAGCTAGGCGTGATAAAATTATTAAGTCATTCGGTGGCAATCCTGACTTCTATTCGATATCACTTTTTTATTACCCAACACAAAAAATTGAAACTTTTCTAGGTGTTATGGATATTATGAAGAAGCCTATTCAGTTTTTCATACCTCAATATTTGTTAGATCTTTTAAAGGCAAAAAAGAATTATCAGCATCTTCATATCATTCCCTACCCATTCTTAAGCCATGATGATTTTGATGATCTACTTTGGTCATGCAATCTTAATTTTGTGCGTGGTGAGGATAGTTGGATAAGAGCACTTTGGGCCGGCAAACCTTTTATTTGGCAGCCATATGTACAAGAAAACAATATCCATTTAATTAAACTAAAAGCTTTTTTGAGAAGCTATTGCGAGGATTGTGAGCAAGAGCTGTCAGAGACTTTAATTAAAATGCATAACGATTGGTCGAATAATAAATTTAACGAAGCTTTATGGCGTGATTTTTTTAAAAGTCAGGCTTCTTTGGAGTCTTTTGCGTTGAAGCGGAGTTATCACTATTTTAAAGAACCTTCATTTGTTGAGAGTTTGGTTGATTATTGTTCTGAAACATAATTTTCGAGTATAATTTCTCCCTTTTATTTGGTAAGTATTCCCAAGGATCAATATTATGAAAATCGCTCAAGACCTTCGCGCTGGTAACGTTATTATGGTTGGCACTGACCCTATGGTCATTTTAAAAGCTGAATATAATAAATCAGGTCGAAATTCAGCTGTGGTTAAGATGAAAATGAAAAATCTTTTGACTGAAGCGCCGAGCGAAAACGTTTATAACGCTAGTGATAAATTTGAAGTAATTGTTTTAGATAAAAAGGATGTCACTTATTCCTATTTTTCAGATCCTGCTTATGTATTCATGGATAGTGAATACAATCAATATGAAATTGATGCTGATAATATGTCGGAAGCTTTAAATTTCTTAGAAGATGGCATGCCTTGTGAGGTTAAATTTTACAATGGAAAAGCTATTTCTGTAGAGTTACCAAATTCTGTTACGCGTGAAATTACTTATACTGAGCCTGCTGTAAAAGGTGATACTTCAGGTAAGGTTATGAAGCCAGCTAAAATTAATACAGGCTTCGAAGTGATGGTTCCTTTATTTTGCAATACCGGCGATAAGATTGAAATTGATACACGTACTTTAGAATACAAAAACCGTGTTTTATAATTTTAAGCAGTTCCGCCTACTACTAGACTATCAATCTTGAGAGTCGGTTGGCCTACACCGACTGGAACGCTTTGACCTTCTTTGCCGCATGTCCCCACGCCTGAATCCAATGACATATCATTACCAATCATACTGACTTTTTTTAATACTTCAGGACCATTTCCTATCAATGTTGCACCCTTGACTGGGTAAAGTAGTTTTCCATCTTCAATCATCCAAGCTTCAGCTGCAGAAAATACAAATTTACCACTTGTGATATCTACTTGGCCACCGCCAAAATTAACTGCATAAATCCCTTTTTTTACTGACTTAATAATTTCCTCAGGTGTTTTTGTACCATTAAGCATATAAGTATTTGTCATTCTTGGCATAGGCAGATGCGCATAAGACTCTCTTCTCGCATTTCCAGTAATTGGCATATTCATAAGTCTCGCATTCAATGTATCTTGAATGTAGCCTTTTAGGATTCCATTTTCTATAAGGACAGTTCTTTGTGTTTCGTTACCTTCATCGTCAATATTAAGCGAGCCTCTTCGATCTTTAATCGTTCCGTCATCAACAACAGTAATATTTTTAGCCGCAACTTGCGTACCAATTTTATTGCTAAATGCGGAGCTGCCTTTTCGATTGAAGTCACCTTCTAGACCATGACCGATGGCTTCATGAAGAAGAATACCAGGCCATCCTGGACCTAAAACTACCGTCATACTTCCAGCGGGTGCTGGCTTAGCATTTAGATTAGTAGTGGCTTGATGAACAGCTTCTTGCGCATATTGTTTTAATATTTCATCGGTGAAATATTCAAATCCAAAACGACCCCCACCACCTGAAGAGCCTTGCTCTCTTTTTCCGTTCGATTCCGCAATAACATTAATAGATAATCTGACTAAAGGCCTAATATCAGCAGCAATTTTTTGTTCATTATTGATAACAAACACCACTTCATATTCTCCAGCAATCGATGCTGTGACTTTAGTTATTCGCTCATCCATTTTTTTAGCAAAACTTTCTATTTTCTCTAGAATCTTAATTTTTGTTTCAGCGGGCACAGCAGAAAGAGGATCTTGAGAGTTGTATAAATTAGAAATTATTTTTGGATGATCAAACTTATGGCTTTGATTTAAATTTTTTGAAGCAATGGCTTTGGCGATATTTGATGAAGATAAAAGGGCCTCAATAGAAATGTCATCAGAATAAGCGAATGCAGATTTATCTTTATTAACAGCTCTAACACCTACACCCTGGTCAATTGAGAAGCTTCCCGATTTAACTTGACCTTCTTCAAGTCCCCAGTACTCATTTTTAGTGTATTGAAAATAAAGATCTGCATAATCGACACCATGAGACATCATGCCATTGAGTATTTTATTTAGATCGTTAATTTCAATACCAGATTGCGCGAGAAGCAAATCTTTTGCATGATCAATTTTATGTTCCATAGAAGGTATTATTTTATAGTTCGATGTTTAAGGGCAGGCAGAGATTTACGTACGGACTTAATATATTCTTTGTTTAAATACCCAGTGATAACACCAGAGCCTCGCGCGAGTCTATCTAATATCGTGCCCCAGGGATCTACAATGATTGAATTGCCATGTGTTTCTCTGCCTGATAAGTGATAGCCTCCCTGAGCAGGTGCTAATACATAACATTGATTCTCAATTGCTCTTGCTCGAATCAGAATTTCCCAGTGTGCTTTACCAGTCGTCTCTGTAAAAGCTGAGGGAATTACGAGAAGATCAATTTCTTTCATTGCTCTAAATAACTCTGGAAATCGAAGGTCGTAACAAATCGCAATACCAATTTTACCAAATGGTGAATCGACAACTACAACATCAGAACCCGCTTCGATTAATTTATCTTCGCGATAATATTCCTCGCCCATATCAAATCCGAAAAGATGAATTTTGTCATAGCGATGAACCAAATTTCCTTTGTCATCATAAATTAAACAGCTATTTCTGATTTTATTTTTATCTTTTGAAACTAAAGGGATTGACCCGCCAATAATCCATACTTTATTCTTCTTGGCTTGCTCTGATAAGAAAGACTGAACAAGACCTTGACCAGGTTTCTCCCTTGCTTTTAATTTCTCTAAATCCTTAGAAGTCATGATAGAGAAATATTCAGGTAGAGCAATAATTTTAGCGCCTTGATTGGCAGCAATTGTAATTAAATTTTCAGCTTCATTAAGATTTGATTTGATATCTGGCCCAGACGCCATTTGAATACCTGCAATCTTTACAATATCTTTATTAACTAATCTTGCTTTAGTCGTTTTTATTTTAGATTTAATGGCCATTATTATTTTTTATCATTAAATAAGTTTTTAGTGTTATCAATTGTTGTTTTAATTTTATCAGCCGGTGAATTATTCACTTCTTCTGGATTTTCCCACGTACCAATAATTCTATATTCAGAGGTTAGTACTTTATTAAGTGGATCTTTGAGTATTTTTTGTGCAATAAATGCTACCGCACCTACAAGCGGGCCCCCTGCAAGAGCTGCAATTGACAAGCTATCACTAATATGAGGCGTTACTTTCACATTTAAATCTTGAGTTTCCTTGATGATATTTGTTTCGCCAGACATAAACACTTCAGCAGCCGGACCATTCATTCTAAAGTTGCTTGTTTTCATAATGCCATTATTGACTCGAACAGCTACATTCATGGTATCAAGGACAAAGCCACTCCCAAATAAATCTCTAAAGTCTAAGCTGAGCCGTCTAGGTAAGCTTTGCAAGGTTACAAGTCCAAAGAGCCTTCCTATACCAGGCTCAACTTTTTGAATTATACCTTTACGAACATCAAGGTTAAACGATCCATCTACTTTAGTTTTATCAAAAGAAAAAGGATTGCCTGGCCATCTTAATTGACCGGATACATCTGCTTCACCATCCTTTACGAAGTTAGGAAAGCCAAGGAAATTAAGTGTATCGCCTAGATTATTAATCTTCCAGCTAAAATTAATATTAGATTTAGAATTTTTATTCCAGTCTATCCACTCTCCCTCTGCTTGAAAAATATTTTTATCATTAACAATTTTCATTTTTTGAATATTAATATTTTGTTTTTCAGTATTAGAAACAAGCTCAAGCTTTCCGACTTTCTTACCATCAACTTCAAGCGAGTCAATTTTAATATCTAAATTAGGCACTTTTTCGCTACTTAAACTTTGTGTTGGGGATATTTTTTTAATTTCATTTGGAAGCTTAAGTTCATTTAATCTCGCAGTTAGCTTATTATCTTTTTCAGTCCATAAAAGATTACCTGATGTTTCGTTCGAGCTTATTTTAAATTTTGTACTGGCGTTAACTGGCGCTATTTCTATTTTGATATTATTAAATCGTCTATCAAAGAGATCAGCATTTTTGAGCGCTATATCTGCTTTATCTATCTTAAAACTATTGCTACTGTGACCTTCTATATAAATACTTATAAAGTCATCTAAGTTTACATAGGGTAAATTAGCTTTAAGATAAAGACCTTTTTGTGCATTTTTTTTAATGTCTGAGTTAATTGATATATACCCATTATCGACTGACATAACATTATTTTTTTCGATACGAGTTATTTTTGAATTCACAATATTGCTATATTTAAATTCGATTTCATCTTTTTTTGGGTTATTTTGAATTTTACTAAAATAGAACTTTTCTTCCTTGTCGCGTACTTTATTGAATGGGGCAGGGTATCCGATTTCAATACCCTTAAGATCAGAAGATAATTGTATGTTGAGCAAAGGCTTTTTATATTCAACTAACCCTTCCCAATTAGCCGCGCCATTTAGTTTAGAAAAACTCGTGCCTAATTTGTCTGCAATACCTTTGTCAGTGAACTTCCCATTTAATTTAACTTTAATGGCTTTGTTTGAGTCTGCAATAAGCACAATATTAGTATTGCCACCAAACATGTTGCCAGTTAGGTTTTCAGTTTTAACATTTTTTTCGTCAAAAGTGACTAGGCCCTTAATTTTTTCTATATTTGGAATACCCATTGATGGATTGGTTAGATTGCTATCTAAAAATTGGTAACTGCCTTTGAAAGTAATTGCATCAATATTATCTATGGGGATATCAATATTTAGTTTTAGTTTGCCTTCTCCCGAGCCAGTTGCTTCATCGAATAAATGTTGAACAGATTCTTTTATGGGGCTGTTATTGATAAATTTAATAGTTTCACGTGTTGGACTATTGAGTGTACTTTGAAGATTTAGTATGGGATGCTCGATAGCTAATTCAGGAACGGTTGTTTTAAGTTCTTTAATTGTATTACCCAGGAACTGACCTTTCTTACTTAACAGCTCGAAAGTGCCAGCATTGATTGAGGCATTAAAATCAAATTTCTCAATCACTGGCCATCCTGTGCCATATTCGATCAAGGTATTCTTGCCAGTAGTTGTAACTACAAAGGAGCCCTCATTAGGATCGGCACGGTTTTGTGCATCGACGAATGGAAAATCGTCTGACGAACCTTTAATTGAAACTAAAGTATTTTCTAGACTGCCCTCAAGGAGAGAAGTATCTAGCCAGTGGAGACCTTCGGCACCGATCGTTTTTGGGTAATAAGTTTTTGCATGCTTCAAATCTATAAAAGGAATGGAAGCTTGGATATCTAAATAAGCCCCTTTTTCCAGTGAATGTTTGATACTGCCATTAATTGAACCGTTAATAAATGCATTATTAAAGCTAATATTTTTAAACATTAAATAGTTTTTTGTCCATTTCAAGTCACCATGCAAATCATTAAATTTGAGTTCTTCTCTAAATAATTTATTGTAAGTAAGAGAAATATCAGTTGATTTGAGTTTTAATGAGCCATCTTTATTAGTTAGATGAATCGAGCCTGTAAGATTTTCAAATCCTGGCAAATCATCAAAGGCTTTAAGGCTTAACTTATCAAATTGGGCTTTAAGGCTTAATACAATATTTTTATCGTCCACCCACTTAAGATCTACGTTAGAAAGTGAACCAGATGGCTTGATTGCATCAACTTTATTTTTAACATCATCAAAGTAAGGAATAGTTTGCAATATTTCATTTGCTGCATCGAGCTGAATCTTATTTATTTTAAGAGAGAATGCAGTTAGTTTGTTCGTTTCAGTTGAAATGGTAATAGCCGAATCTGCATCTTCAATATTAATTCCATTATTAGTAAGAAGATAAAGATTTTGAAATGCAACTTGATGGTCTTTTTTATTGGAATGCCAAATAATATTGCCTGAAAAATTCTTTAAATTGACCTCATTTTTATTAGCTTGATTCATTTCAGTTTTAAAATTTGTGAGTTTGATCGATGCCTTAATTTTAGTGATCGCTGCATTATTAATGCTTGCAGTTAAATTTAGATCACCAGTACCAGCATTAATTTTGATTGGGTAGTTCACCCACGGTGTATAGGCTGCCAGATTAATATTTCCAGCTTTAATTTTAACTTCAGAATCCCAGGAGTTAATATCTTCAATCTTTTTTGCATAAATATTTCCGCTAAGATCAATAAATTGATTGTCACTATTACTGACTCTAAAATTGAGATTAAATTTGTGTTTACCAATGAGATCAATGGTAAAGTGTGTTTTATAACTAAGATTTAAATCTTTTAGTGTGAGTGCTGGCGCTTGCCTATATTCATCATGCCAATCAATCTCCCCTTGTTCAATGATCACCTTTTTTTGATTGAGAAGCCAGTTTGTTAATTTATTATTAGCAGGGCCATCAATGGGTATGCCACCAATAAAAATTTTATTAGTTGTATCTCGCCTCACAAGAAGTTTAGGGGCTTTCAATTTTATTTCCGAAAGTGTTGGGGTTAAATAAAACGGACTTAACCACGAAAAGTCAGCGCTAATTTCTTTAAGCACAAGGGTTGTATTATTTTGGCTGTCATAAAATACAACTTCATTTAAGGCAAACTCTGGATTAATAAAATGCCATCGACCATCGAGTGAATTTATTTTGATCGATTGACCTATAGCCTCAGATGCAAGAATTTCAATCTTTGATTTGTAGTTATTTAAATTAGGTTTAAAGTAAAACTGAAATATAAGGCTGGAGATAGCGATAAAAAGAACGTAGGTAATGACGAATGCAATACCTATTTTTTTGATGTATGGAAGTAATTTTTGCTTCATGAGTCTTTCTTAAACTTAAACCGCTCGAGCTATTTTACTTTAAATTATTAAATTGTTTGTTTTAGTTGTTCTAGAATAGAAGGGTTATCTAAGGTTGAAATATCAGACGTAATTTCTTCTCCTCTTGCGAGAGAGCGCAAGAGTCTACGCATAATTTTACCTGAGCGTGTTTTTGGCAAGTTATCTCCAAATCGGATATCGTCAGGTTTAGCAATAGGGCCTATTTCCTTTCCAACCCAATCTCTGAGTTGACTCACGATCGCTTTGGCTTCAACACCTTCAGGCCTTTTGCCTTTAAGTACCACATAAGCTACGATGGATTCACCTTTAATTTCATGTGGCTTCCCTACTACCGCAGCTTCGGCGACTAGAGGATTTGAAACCAATGCAGACTCAATTTCCATGGTGCCAAGCCTATGACCTGAAACACTCAATACATCATCGATACGACCCATAATAGTGAAGTACCCAGTCGTTTTGTCTCTAATAGCCCCATCACCTGCTAGATATATTTTTCCACCTAACTCTTTAGGGTAGTAGCTTTTCTTAAAGCGCTCAGGATCTCCCCAGATGGTTCGAATCATCGAAGGCCAAGGCTTCTTAATAACCAATAGTCCTCCTGTGCCCCACGGAACTTCATGCCCCGCTTCATCCACAATAGCAACATCAATACCAGGGAAGGGTAATGTGCAAGAACCGGGAACTAACGGCGTTGCGCCAGGTAAAGGTGTAATGACATGCCCCCCCGTCTCTGTTTGCCAAAATGTATCTACAATAGGGCAGCGATGATGGCCAATTTTTTCGTAATACCACATCCATGCTTCAGGATTGATAGGTTCCCCTACTGAACCTAGAAGACGAAGACTTGATAAATCGTAAGTGTCAGGATTAGATTCTTTATTTAATTCAGAAGCTTTGATGAGAGATCTGATTGCTGTAGGTGCTGTATAAAAAATACTAACATGATGCTTTTCTATCATCTGCCAAAAGCGGCCTGCATGCGGAAAAGTTGGTATACCTTCATAAATAAGTTGAGTGGCTCCCATAGCAAGTGGACCATAAGCCACGTAAGTATGTCCAGTAATCCATCCCACATCTGCCGTACACCAATAAATATCAGTCCCTTTAATATCAAATGTCCATCTCATGGTATTCATGGCATGGAGGAGATAACCAGCTGAGGAGTGTTGGACGCCCTTAGGAGTTCCGGTCGAGCCTGAGGTATAGAGTAAAAATAGAGGATGTTCGGCATTAACATATACCGGATCACAGTCTGTCGATTGATTTTTAATGAGTTCATGCCACCAAATTTCTTTAGCTTTTAATTCAATCGCTTCTTTTGATTTTTTTAGGACTACAGTGCCAATGACTGATTCACAACTACCTAAATTAAATGCTTCATCCACCGCAGCTTTAAAAGGGAGTATTTTGCCGCCTCGAAATTGAATATCTGCTGTGATGACAAGTTTAGCTTGTGCATCTTTAATACGTTCTTGAATACTTTTTGCTGAGAAACCCCCAAATACGACGGAGTGTGTTAATCCAATTCTAGCGCAAGAAAGCATGGCGACAACTGCCTCAATGCCCATAGGTAGGTAAATAAGAACTCTATCACCTGGATCTAAATTGAATGTTTTAAGGCCATTAGAAAATTGACAGACTTTTTCATAAAGCTCTTGATAAGAGACATTGGTAATATCACCATTATCAGCTTCAAAAATAATCGCGATTTTGTTTGGGTGAGAGCTTAAATGCTTATCAAGGCAGTTATATGAAACATTTAATTCACCATCATCAAACCATTTATAAAAAGGGGCATTAGAATCATTGAGTGTTTTAGTAAATGGTTTTTTCCAGATGATTAACTCGCGTGCGAGGTCAGCCCAAAATTTCTCGTAATTTTCGTTTGCAGAAGTACAAAGTTTTTCATAGGCAGCCATGCCAGATACATTGGCATGATCTACAAAAACTTGATCTGGATGAAATATTCTATGTTCACTTAAGACTGACTCAATGCCCATACGTTTTAACTTAAAATTTAACTTAAAAGATTAAACCTATTATTAGTAGTAATTTATTTTATGTAAAGCAAAAAAATTACACATCAAATATTTTCATTATTTAACGCTTGTGAGCTTGCCTTTATATGTGGTACAAGTCATGCATCACAACAAGTATTATCAGTACATTATGAATTTAAGAGTCAGATTAAATCTTTTAATTACAGCTATCTTGCTGATCTTTCTTGTTTCAATGGGTTACGCCATCATGAAGGGGTCAAAAGAATCTATTCAAGAAGGGGTAGAATCAGCCAATCGCGTGACGATGCAGCTATTAGATACAGTCATTATAAGCTCCTCTCAAAATCCAGAATGGGGTTATACGCATGAAGTATTAAAGAGGTTTTTAGAAGAATTAGGCCACGTTAGAAGCAGTGATATTTATTTATATACGCTTCAAGGCGATCTTCTTTATCGATCACCACCCTCTAAATATCGTGCAAACGATCTCCCGCCGCCCAAATGGTTTGAAACTTCTTTAACGCCCAAAGAAGTCATAGAAACTAGAACAATAAGGTTTGGAAAGCTCATTGTGAAAACAAATCCCACCGGGGCCATAAAAGAGTCGTGGTCCAAAATGAATCATTTCTTTTGGATCGCATGTGTATTTTTTATTTTGTTAAATATCATGGTGTATTGGATGCTTGGCTTTTGGTTGCGACCACTTCAACCTATGGTGGATGCAATTACCAAAATGGGTGAGGGTGATTTCGAAGTGAGACTCCCTAATTTTAATTTACCTGAATTTGAAGCCATAGCGACGAACTTTAATCGTATGGGAGATTCGCTCCAATCTAAAATTCGCGAAAATCAACGTCTCGCATTAATTGCGCAACAAACTGCAGATGCTATTGTTATTCACGATCTTCAATCTAAAATATCCTTTTGGAATGCTTCAGCTGAAAAAATATTTGGGTATTCCTCAAAAGAAATATTGGGGAAGTCAGCTTATCTGCTTACTTCAAAAGCGCATGAAAATGAATTAAGAAAGAGCTTTCAATTAATTCATACAGGAAAAAATATCCACAATATAGAAACGCAAAGAATTAAGAAAAGTGGCGAAGTAATTGATGTCGCCATATCATCTTCGCCACTTATAGATCCTATTACTAAGGAGATCATAGGTAACATTTTTAGTATGAGAGATATCAGTGAAAAGAAAATTGCAGAAGAGTCGAAATTAAAACTTGAAGAAAATAGAAAATTCACTCAATTAATTCAAAGCCATATTGAAGATGAAAGAAGAAGTTTAGCAAGAGAGCTTCACGATGAATTAGGACAGTACGTAGCCGCCATTAAGATATTTGCATCTAACATTTCGAATAAGGCTAAAAAAGTATCACCTGAAATCGAAAAGAATGCAGATTCTGTCATCTCTGCTGCAAATCAGATATACGATGGGATGCATAGTATTATTAAGCAATTAAGACCGAGTTCGCTTGATAACTTGGGTTTAGCCGAAACTCTCAAAGACACTGTGAATACATGGCAAAAACAGTACCAAGATTTAAAAATTCATTTGTCGATTAAAGGCGATCTTAATCACTTAAATGAAACTTTAAATATTAATATTTATCGAATCATTCAAGAGGCTATGAATAATGTGTTGAAACATTCACAAGCTAAGTTGGTTGAAATTAATTTAGTGTTAAATAAAAAAAGATTTTTGGAGTTAAATTTTAGCGATGATGGGCAAGGTATGGATCTTAAAAAAGTAGATCAAACCAAAAATTTTGGTATTTTGGGTATGCAAGAGCGCATTCAATCTTTGAATGGTTCGTTTGAATTAATTTCTAAAAAGAATCATGGTACGCAGATTGTAATCTCTGTACCCCTTATAAAGGACATAGATTGAGTCAAATTAAGATATTGCTTGTCGATGATCATGCTGTAGTGCGAATGGGTTTTAAGATGCTTATCGAGGCCGAAGAAGATATTAAAGTTATTGGTGAAGCTGAAAGCGGAGAAGTTGCTATTAAACTATTCCAAGAATTGAAGCCTGACATCATTGTGATGGATATTACGATGCCTGGTATCGGAGGACTTGAAGCTATCGATCGCATTATGGCCAAAGATAAAAATACCAAAATCCTTGTTTTATCTGCACACGAAGATTCGGTGCATCCTAAGCGGGTTTTGAACGCAGGGGCGATGGGTTATTTAACGAAAAGAAGTGCTGCAGAAGAGTTGATTAAGGCAATTAAAGCTATTCATCAAGGAAAGCGCTATCTAGAACCTAATATTGCCCAACAAATGGCTATTACACAATTATCTGGAGAAACAAATCCAGTTGAAATTCTTTCAGACCGAGAATTTGAAGTTTTTATAGCATTAGCGAAAGGTAAAAGTACAAATGATATTGCAGATACCTTATGCCTTAGTCCTAGAACAGTCGGTACGCATTTATATAATATTAAGCAAAAGTTAAACGCAAATAATTCAGCAGAGATCGCATTGATTGCTATTCGCTGCGGTTTAATGAACCCTTGATTTTAAGCTAATATTTGACGCGATAGCGCCACTTAAAATAATAATAATCGCGCCCAATATATCTTCAATTCTCATCATCTCGTTAAAATAAAGAAGGCTGATAATACTGGAAAAAACTATTGCTAGATAAGATAGCGCTCCTATCACTAGCGAATTTCCAAGTCTATATGCGCGTGTCATTGCAATTTGAGCAATGGTGGCTGACAAGCCAAGTGGAATCAATATCCAAATGTCATTCCATACCAACTTTTGATAATCGGTAAAGATAATCCACAATCCTGAAGCTAGCGAAGATATAAGTGTGAAATAAAAGACAGTTCGCCAATCAGGTTCATTAAGTTTGCTGAGTTGTATGACATGAATGTAAGCCAAAGCAGCTCCGATACCGGAGACCAGGCCTACTAAACCTGCAAACCAACTTTGCCATTCGCCGTGTGGATCAAGAATTAATAAAGCGCCAATAAAGCCAACGATTGCGCACAACAAGATAGATTTTTTTATTTTTTGTTGCGTGATGAAGGGTAAGAAAAATCCAAGAAATATAGGTGAGGTGTAATTGAGCGTCATAGCAGAACCTAAATTGAGATGTGCGATGGCATAAAAGAAAAAAGCTAAAGATAAAAAGCCTACGACACCGCGGTCAATCTGTTTTCTAAGGTGAGGTGTTTTTATTTCCTTTTGAGTTATAACAATATAGATAAAAAGAAATAATAAACTTATAGATGAACGGTAGAACACAAGTTCAATACTTGAAAAATGTGTGGCACCAAGCTTTACAAATGACCCCATGAGAGAAAAAAAGAAGGTCGCTACGATGATCCATAGCATGCCTTTTTTATGATCTGTCATAGGTAAGAAGACATTTCTGTTTGATACCATTGATGAAAATGTTTTAAACCATCTTCCAATGGCTCGTGATAAGGGCCCATATCTTCTTGTTTGTTCTTGAAGAGTAAGCGCCTACCTTTATGCATCTTTTCACAAATAATTTTATCTTCTAGAGCGGTTTCGTCATAGGCGGCTTGTTGCGCAGCAATGTAGTCTTGGTCAAAAAGAATAGTTTCTTCTGGGTAATAAAACTCAATAATATTTCTGCAATGATCGGCGTCATCGGGACTGAGGTGAGAAACGACGATAACATTCGGATACCATTCGATCATAAAAAAAGGATAAATTGTGAGCCAAATTGCACCAAATGGCGGTTTTGAACGGCCACTTTGCTCATTGATTTTGGATTTCCAAAGATCATAGACTTCAGAGCTTTGTGAATGATTTTTTTCCCTAAAAGGTACTTTTTGAATAGATGAAAATGATTTAAATTCCCAAGATAAATCATCACAATCCACAATATTATTAAGACCAGGGTGAAATGCCCAAACATGATAGTCCTCAAGATAAACCTCAATAAATGTTTTCCAATTAAAATCGTAATGATCAATTTTGACGCTATGAAGTTTGTAAGCGTCAAAATTTAATAATTGATTTAATTGTTTAAACTCCATTGCATCTTTGATATTTATCAATGACTGTTTATGTGTTTGTTTAAAAATGAGGTTGTGGATTTCTTCTACTGGAAATGACTCTAAGTTTAAACATGGATTTTCCTTAAAGTAGGGCGCACCTTTTAATTTGCCATCAAGACCGTAAGTCCAACGATGAAGTGGACAGACAATATGTGAAGCTGAGCCTTGGTTTTCGAGCATAAGTGCTTGTCTATGACGACAAACGTTACTTAATACGTTAATTTTTCCGTTGTTATTTACAAGAACTGCTGATTTATTAAGCGCTTCTACAACATGGTAATTTCCGTGTTGAGGCACCATTAGGCGATGACCTAAATATTTTGGATATTTACCGAAAATCGCTTTTTTTTCTATCTCGAAAATATCAGGATCAATATAGCTATGAATAGGTAGCTGACTAAAAATCTTAGCTTGAGAATCAACCGTTTTGAGTGTGAACATACGAGATTATTAAGTATTAGGAAATGATTTTTAAAAACTAGGGCAATTTTGCCTTAAATTGGTTTTTTTGCAAACTTAATTCGCCTTTTAAGCCCGCTATCTTGATTAAATCGGGTATTTAAGCTACTCTGATTCTTTGAAGATTTATGTATTTTTTTAGAGGAGTTTTTAGATGAAAAATCCACTTGATTCAATTTTAGGAACAATTATTTCAGGCTTAGTTCTAACGCTAGTACTTTACGTTTTTCTTAAAAACTTTATTTTGTAGGAGTTAAAACAATGGAATTTATTCCTGGACTTGCTAGATGGCTTCATTTTGTAGCCGGTATTACATGGATTGGTTTACTTTACTATTTTAATTTAGTGCAAATTCCGGCATTAAAAGATGCGGCTGCAGATGGTTCAGCGGGCGGCATCACAAAGCATGTTGCACCTCGCGCTCTATTATGGTTTAGATGGGCTGCTGTAGCAACTTGGTTAGCAGGGGCTGCAATGTTACAAGAAAATTTTATTAGTACATTTACATTACAAACTGGATACGAAGGTATTGGTATCGGCTCTTGGTTAGGCACGATCATGTTATTTAATGTATGGGTTTTAATTTGGCCAAACCAACAAAAGATCTTAGGCATGGTTCAAGCTTCAGATGATGAAAAAGCCAAAGCACGCAGAGTAGCTTTTCTAGCATCGAGAACCAACTTAGCGCTTTCTTTTCCAATGCTTTTCTTTATGGCAAATGGATTGAGTCATCGCGCATTAATCGGTCTTTAATTTAATCTAAGCTGAAATAAACGGAGGCTTAAGCCTCCGTTTGCGTTTATAAGTGCGGAAAATTGTATGTCAAAAATGATGGATACCTACGCTAGACAACCCGTAACCTTTGAAAAAGGCGAAGGCGTTTGGCTATGGGCTAAAGATGGTAAAAAGTATTTGGATGCTTTATCCGGCGTGGCTGTTAACGGACTAGGACATGCACATCCGAAATTAGTGAAGACCATTCATGAGCAAGTATCAAAACTGATTCATGTATCTAATGTTTATCATATTGCTGAGCAAGAAAAATTGGCTGAAAAGCTCACAGCCATTGCTCATATGGATAATGTGTTTTTCTGCAATTCAGGATGTGAAGCCAATGAAGCGGCTATCAAATTAGCAAGGCTTTATGGACATCAAAATGGTATTGAAGCACCAGAAATTATTGTTATGGAAAAAGCATTTCATGGACGTACGATGGCAACGTTATCAGCTACTGGTAATCGTAAATCACAAGCTGGCTTCGAACCTCTTGTGGGTGGATTTATTCGAGCAGCCTTCGATGATTTAGAAGCTATTCAACAAATTGCCTCAAGAAAAAATAATGTGGTTGCGATTCTTGTAGAGCCCATTCAAGGCGAAGGCGGTATTAATATCCCAAGTAACATTCAAAACTACCTGAAAGGCTTAAGAGAGATTTGTGATCAACATAACTGGCTTTTAATGGTAGACGAAGTGCAATGTGGTATTGGTAGAACAGGAAAATGGTTTGCACATCAGCATACCTCTGTTAAGCCAGATGTCATGACGCTTGCAAAAGGCCTAGGCTCTGGTGTGCCTATTGGCGCTTGCTTGGCTAAAGGTAAGGCAAGTCATGTATTTACGCCAGGTAAGCATGGATCTACATTTGGTGGCAATCCATTAGCGACTGCAGCAGGCTATGCAACATTGAATATTATTGAAGAGGATAAGCTTTGTAACCATGCATCAAAAATGGGTACATTAATTAATGAAGAATTTACTAAGCAATTAAAAGATTGTCCTCAGGTTAGGGGGGTACGTAATTTAGGACTTATGGTGGGCATTGAACTTGATCAGCCATGCGGAGACTTAACCAAATTAGCATTAGAAGAAGGTCTTCTGATAAATGTCACCGCAGAGAAAGTGATTCGTCTTTTACCAGCACTCATCATAAATGAAGCTGAAGCAAAAGAATTGACTGAGAGATTGTCCAAAGTCATTAAAGCTTTTTTAGCAAAGTAATATTTTTTAGTAGAATTAATTTTATGAAAACAAAACATTTTTTAAGATTTAATGATCTCAAACGAGATGAGTTTGAATATATTTTCGCGAGAGCAAGTTGGATCAAGAAACAATTTAAAGAGTACAAACAGTACTGGCCTCTTGTCGATAGAACTTTGGTAATGATTTTTGAAAAAGCGAGCACTCGAACAAGATTATCTTTTGAAGCGGGCATTCAACAGTTGGGTGGCTCAGCGATTTATTTAAATACGAGAGACTCTCAATTAGGGAGGGGTGAGCCTGTAGAAGATGCAGGACAGGTTATTTCACGTATGTGCGATCTAGTAATGATTCGTACATTCGAGCAAGACATTATTGATCGTTTTGCACAAAACTCAAGAGTGCCTGTAATTAATGGACTAACGAACGAATATCATCCATGTCAGATTCTTGCAGATATTTTTACCTATATCGAACATAAGGGTTCTATTCAAGGTAAAACAGTTGCTTGGATTGGTGACTCAAATAATGTGTGTAATACCTGGCTTCAGGCGGCTGAAGTTTTAGATTTCAATGTGCATGTTTCAACACCGAAAGGCTATGAAGTTGAGGTCGAACGAGCAGGTTTATATGGCGACAAACATTTTGAAGAATTTGAAGATCCCATGGATGCTGCAAAAGATGCTGACATTGTGACAACTGATGTATGGACTAGTATGGGCTTTGAATCTGAGAACGAAGAGCGTTTAAAGGACTTTGCAGACTGGCAAGTAGATCAGGAAATGATGTCAGTAGCATCCTCAAATGCTTTATTCATGCATTGTCTGCCAGCCCATCGAGGTGAGGAAGTCACTGCAGAAGTGATTGACGGCCCTCAAAGCGCTGTGTGGGATGAGGCGGAGAATCGTTTGCATGTTCAAAAGGCATTGATGGAATACCTGTTATTAGGAAAAATGAAAAATGAGTGATATTAAAAAAGTTGTTTTAGCTTATTCCGGTGGATTAGATACGTCCGTTATTTTGAATTGGTTACAAGAAACCTACCAATGCGAAGTGGTTACTTTTACAGCTGACTTAGGGCAGGGTGATGAGCTAGAGCCTGCAAGAGAAAAAGCTAAAGCTGCAGGTGTCAAAGAAATCTTTATTGAAGATTTAAAAGAAGAATTTGTCCGAGACTTTGTATTTCCCATGTTTAGAGCAAATACGATTTATGAAGGCGAATATTTACTTGGTACTTCAATCGCGAGACCGCTTATTGCTAAACGCTTAATTGAGCTAGCTAAAAAAACAAATGCAGACGCTATCTCTCATGGTGCTACTGGTAAAGGTAATGATCAAGTTCGTTTCGAATTAGGAGCTTATGCGCTTAATCCTGACATCAAAATTATTGCACCATGGCGTGAGTGGGATTTACTTAGTCGAGAAAAGTTACTTCAGTACGCTGAGAAAAATAATATTCCAGTTGAGATGAAACATAAAAATGGTGGCAGCCCATACAGTATGGATGCCAACTTATTACATATCTCTTATGAAGGTCGTCACTTGGAAAATCCTGGCACCGAACCTGAGGAAGATATGTGGCGGTGGACTATAAGCCCTGAAAAAGCACCTAATGAATCTGAAACTATTGAGATTAAATTTAACAAAGGTGATCCAGTCAGTCTTAATGGCAAAACTATGAAGGCGCATGAATTATTAGTAGCTCTTAATCAATTAGGCGGTAAGCATGGTATTGGTAGATTAGATCTTGTAGAGAACAGATATGTAGGTATGAAATCTCGAGGTTGTTATGAAACACCCGGAGGCACTATTTTACTAAAAGCGCATCGAGCAATTGAATCTATTACACTAGATCGTGAAGTGGCTCATCTTAAAGACGACTTGATGCCAAGGTATGCTTCTTTAATTTATAACGGCTACTGGTGGAGTCCTGAGAGACATGCATTGCAAACACTCATTGATCATTCGCAAAATAATGTGAATGGTTGGGTTAAATTGAAGCTTTATAAAGGTAATGTCAATGTGATTGGCAGAGATAGTGCTACAGACTCTCTTTTTGATACCTCCATAGCAACCTTTGAAGATGATCAAGGTGCATATGATCAAAAAGACGCAGCAGGTTTTATTAAACTCAATGCTTTAAGAATGAGAATCGCAGCAAAAATTAAAAAATAAGGTGAATTTAAATGGCTCAATTTGATAATGTAAGCGTAAAGAAAAAAGCAAATATTTATTTTGATGGTAAATGTGTAAGTCATACGATTCTTCTTCCAAATGGAACAAGAAGTACGGTTGGCGTAATTTTTCCAAGTGTATTAACTTTTAATACACAGGCTGCTGAAGTTATGGAAATACTTGCAGGACATTGTCGCGTAAAATTACTTGGCACTTCTGACTGGATCGAATATAAGGAAGACCAAAAATTTTCTGTACCCGCAAATTCATCATTTGAAATCGAAACAACAGACACGCTCCACTATGTTTGTCATTTCGAATAAATAAATTTATTAAGTAAGGAGATTTCGTATGCCATCTTTTGATATTTCATCTGAAGTAAATATGGCCAATTTAACTAATTCCATTGATGTAGTGTCCCGAACGATTATTAATAGATATGACTTTAAGGGCACAACTGCGAAAGTCGAATTTTCAGAAAAAGAATTAACAATTACACTCTATGGAGATTCCGATTTTCAGTTAGGTCAAATTAAAGATATTTTGCTCCCTGCTATGGAAAAGAAGGAGGCAGACAGCTCTAAAAGGTTAGATCCTCAAGATATTCAAACCGTATCTGGAAATAAAGTGAAACAGTTATTGAAATTAAAATCAGGTATTGATATTGAGCTTGCAAAAAAAATTGTTAAATTACTTAAAGATAGTGGCCTGAAAGTTCAGTCAGCTATTCAAGGTGAAAGCGTTCGTGTTTCTGGCGCCAAAAGAGATATCTTACAAGATGCTATTGCATTTATTAAAAAAAGCATTACAGACTTTCCTCTTCAATTTGGAAACTTTAGAGATTAATTAGACGTATGCAAGCCAAAACACTCTACGAAAAATTATTTGAGAGCCATATTGTTAGAGAAGATGCTGGCACTTACCTCATTTATATTGATCGGCATCTTGTTCATGAGGTGACAAGTCCGCAAGCTTTTGAAGGTTTAAGAATTAATCATAGGCCTGTGTGGAGGAATAAGTCAGTTCTAGCAGTTCCTGACCATAATGTTCCAACAACAGATCGCTCTCTTGGTATTTCTGATCCTATTTCTAAGATTCAGGTCGAAACGCTTGATGAAAATTGTAACCATTTCGGATTAACACAATTCCCCATGAATGATAATCGTCAAGGCATTGTTCACGTCATTGGGCCTGAGCAAGGAAGTACATTGCCTGGCATGACAATAGTTTGTGGCGACTCTCATACAAGCACACACGGAGCATTTGGCGCACTTGCTATGGGTATTGGCACTTCTGAAGTTGAGCATGTTTTAGCTACTCAATGCTTAATTTTAAAAAAATTTAAAACAATGGAAGTGCGTGTAGACGGAAAATTAAATAAAGGAATTACTGCAAAAGATATTGCTTTAGCTTTAATTGGAAAAATTGGAACAGCAGGTGGCACCGGATATGCGATTGAGTTTGCTGGTGAATCTATAAGCGACCTTTCTATGGAAGGCAGAATGACACTTTGCAATATGGCGATTGAAGCAGGGGCCAGAGCGGGTATGGTCGCAGTTGATGAAGTCACGATATCCTATGTTGACAATAGACCCTTCTCGCCTAAAGGCGAAGCTTTTGAAAAAGCAAAAAGCTATTGGAAAACATTACATAGTGATAAAGATGCAAAATTCGACAAAACAATCACGCTTAACGGAAATGAAATTCTCCCTCAAGTGACTTGGGGGACTTCCCCTGAAATGGTTGTAAGCATAGAAGGTATGACGCCTGATCCAAAAAAAGAGAACGATCCATCGAAAAGAAAAAGTATTGAGGATGCTTTAGTTTATATGGGCCTTGAGCCGAATCTCCCCATAAGCCAAATTAGTATTGATAAAATTTTTATTGGATCTTGTACTAATTCGCGCATCGAAGATTTGCGAGAAGCAGCAAATGTCCTGAAAGGAAAAAAAATTGCGAAAAATATTAAATTAGCACTTGTAGTTCCTGGATCAGGCCTTGTAAAACTTCAAGCAGAAAAAGAAGGCCTAGATAAAATTTTCGTAGAAGCAGGTTTTGAATGGAGAGAGCCTGGTTGTTCAATGTGTTTAGCAATGAATGCTGACCGACTAAATCCAGGTGAGCGATGTGCATCAACTTCTAATAGAAATTTTGAAGGTCGACAAGGTCAAGGCGGCAGAACGCATCTTGTAAGTCCTTCAATGGCAGCTGCTGCAAGCATTTATGGTCACTTTGTAGATATAAGATCTTTAAATTAACTTATGAAACCATTTATTATTCATACAGGCATTTTGGCGCCACTTGATCGTGCGAATGTTGATACAGATGCAATTATTCCAAAACAATTTTTGAAATCGATCAAAAAGACAGGTTTTGGACCCCATCTCTTTGATGAATGGCGATATATCGATCACGGTGAGCCGGGCATGGATTTAACTCAAAGGAAAAAAAATCCTGATTTTGTTCTCAATCAAGCCCAATACGAAAAGGCAACTATCTTAATTACGCGTGAGAATTTTGGTTGTGGCTCAAGTCGAGAACATGCGGCATGGGCGATTGAAGATTTCGGCTTTAGAGTAATTTTGGCGCCAAGCTTTGCTGACATTTTCTTTAGCAATTGTTTTAAAAATGGTTTGCTACCTATTGTTTTTCCTAGTGAGACAATCGACCATTTATTTAAATCTATTTATGCCAATAAGGGTTATGCGCTAACGATTGATTTAGAAAATCAATTTGTTGTTCTTCCTTCGAATGAAAAAATAAGTTTTCAGGTAGATGCATTTAGGAAGCATTGCTTGATGAATGGGCTAGATGATATTGGATTAACAATGCAGCATAGCGAAAGTATTAAAGCGTTTGAAAAGTCTTATTACCAAAAAAATTCATGGCTACTTTAAATTAGAAAGACTTTTTAAATAAAATGAAAATTGCAATATTACCTGGCGACGGCATCGGACCTGAGATTACCAAACAAGCGGTTGATGTTTTAAAAGCGCTTAATGTAGCTACGGAATTAGTCGAGGCTCCCATTGGCGGTGCTGGTTACGAAAAATTTGGTGACCCACTTCCTGATTCAACTCTTGATCTTGCCATTAAATCTGATGCAATTCTTCTCGGGGCTGTAGGAGACTGGAAATTTGACGCACTCCCAAGAGATAAAAGACCTGAGCAAGGATTACTTCGCATTCGAAAAGGACTTAATTTATTTGCTAATTTAAGACCTGCTATTTTATATCCTGAACTTGTTGGAGCCTCTTCACTTAAATCTGAAATCGTATCTAACCTTGATATTATGATTGTGAGAGAACTTACAGGTGATATTTATTTTGGTCAGCCGCGTGGCATTCATACGAATGAAAATGGAGAGCGAGAGGGTATTAATACAATGCGATATTCAGAATCTGAAATCAAACGTATTGCCCACGTCGCGTTCCATATTGCAATGAAGCGATCAAAAAAATTATGCTCTATAGATAAAGCCAATGTTTTGGAAACGACAGAGTTGTGGCGTCAAATTATGATCGACCTTTCAAAAGAATATCCCGAGGTTGAATTGACACATATGTATGTTGATAATGCTGCGATGCAACTTATTAAAAATCCAAAACAATTTGATGTGCTAGTGACGGGAAATATTTTCGGGGACATTTTGTCTGATGAAGCCTCTATGTTAACAGGCTCAATCGGTATGCTCCCATCCGCATCCCTTGATAGTAATAATAAGGGTATGTATGAGCCTAGCCATGGTTCAGCTCCTGATATTGCGGGGAAAAATATTGCGAATCCGCTTGCTACAATTTTATCTTTAGCCATGATGTTTCGATATACATTCAATGATGAAAAAAATGCGAAAAAAATTGAGGCGGCTGTTAAAAAAGCATTAAGCCGCGGCTTCCGAACAGCAGATATTTATTCTGCCGGTGATAAAAAAGTGAGCTGTAGTGAAATGGGTGAAGCAGTGATTGCGTCACTTAACTAATTAAAGAACGGGACATTTAATGATTCGAGTCGGTTTTATTGGTTGGAGGGGAATGGTAGGTTCAGTCCTCATGCAGAGAATGCAAGAAGAGCATGATTTTAAAGAATTTGATTCAACCTTTTTTTCTACTTCTCAAACAGGAAACGCAGCCCCATCTTTCTCAGGAAGTCATAGCACATTAAAAGATGCGCATGATATTAAAGAGCTTGCAGCAATGGATATCCTCCTCTCATGTCAGGGAGGTCACTATACATCTGATATATATCCCAAATTAAGAGATTCAGGATGGCAGGGACATTGGATTGATGCTGCTTCTTCATTAAGAATGGAAAAAGATGCAGTAATTATTTTAGATCCCCTTAATAGTGATCTCATTCAAGCAGCATATAAAAAGGGTAATAAAAATTGGATTGGGGGAAACTGTACTGTATCTCTTATGCTTTTGGCACTTGATGGCTTGTTCAAGAAAGATCTTATTGAGTGGATTTCATCAATGACCTATCAGGCAGCAAGTGGAGCCGGGGCTCAGAATATGAGAGAGCTTATTTCTCAGATGGGCAATATTTACAATCATGCAAAAAATTTAATCGAGGATCCTAAGACATCTATTTTAGATATCGATCGAAATGTTTCGTCTTCACTTAAATCTCAAGATTTTCCAATTGATAACTTTGGCGTACCTTTAGCGGGAAGTTTAATTCCTTGGATTGATAAAGATTTGAATAATGGTCAAAGTAAAGAAGAGTGGAAAAGTTCCGCTGAAACTAACAAGATTCTTGGAAGAGAAAATAACCCTATCACCATTGAAGGATTATGTGTACGTATTGGAGCTATGAGATGCCATAGCCAAGCCTTAACGATTAAATTAAAAAAGAATATTTCTTTAGAGGAAATTAATCAAACTATAAGTAGCGCTAATCCATGGGTTAAATTAATTCCAAATGAGAGAGAGATTTCAATGAAAGAGTTAAGTCCTGCGGCAGTTTCAGGCAAGCTTTCTATTCCTATAGGCAGAATTCGAAAGCTCAATATGGGGCCTGAATTCATTTCAGCTTTCACAGTGGGTGATCAATTGCTATGGGGAGCTGCAGAGCCACTTAGGCGTATTTTAAGAATACTTATCAAATCTATTTAAAAGAAATTTATGAGCCAAAAAATTAAAAAATTATTTTTATTGTATGTACTTTTATTTCCACTAATTGGTAATGCACTGCAGTTAGGTAAAATTGTTGTGACATCATCCCAAGGGCAGCCTCTTAATGCTGAAATTGAAATGATGCTAACGCCAGGTGAAGATTTATCAAAACTTCAAACATCGTTGGCTTCGAAAGAGAATTACGAATCGCAAGGCATTGAACGTCTTGCTATTCATAATAATATTTCAGTTGAGCTGCAGAAAAATGAAAAAGGACTGACCGTCCTAAAGCTAAAAAGTATTCAGCCTGTCCCGGATCCATTTTTAGATTTGCTCATTCAAGTCGACTCAGCCAAAGGAAGAAATTACCGTGAATATACGGTGCTTCTTGACCCACCAGAAACCCCCATTATTCAGCAAGAGAAAATTGTAGCTGTCGATAAAAAAGCCTCACTTCCAATGAATGACATCAAGGAAGTAAAGGAAAGTCTTGAAAAAAATAAGGTTACTAGTGAAAAAGAAGATAAAAATAGCCTTAAATCGCTCGAGAAAGATAAGCCAGTTAATATAGCTTCGAAATCGATTACAGTTAAACCTTCAGATACTATTTATAAAATTGCTAGGGAAAATAAAATTCCTAGCATTACTACTGAACAAATGGTTATTGGTATTTTTAATCTTAATGAGCTCGCTTTTACAAATAAAAATATTAATAGTTTAGAAGTTGGACAGAAGATTCTTTTGCCGACAAAAGATGATTTTATGAATTTAACCCATTCAAAAGCGATGGCTGAAATTAAAATCCAAACTATGCAGTGGAATAAATACAGTACAAAAACTGCAGATGCTGTTGCAAATAGTCCTAAAGTTAGCGCCCCCAAGGTTGATGAGTCTTTAACTCCTGCAACAGTAATTCAGGATCCCTCTGCTACACCAGCGCCTCGTATTAAATTGACGGGGGATACTTTAACTAATAATAAAAATAGTAAAGAGGTTCTTCAAAAAGAAATTAACCTAATTAATGATGATAAGACAGCATTAGAAAAAAACATTAAGGATGCTGAGCAAAAAATTACTCTTTTAGAAAAAGAACTTGCTGATGCTAAAAAAATATTAACTCTATCAAATCAAGCTTTATTTGAGCTCCAAGAAAAATCAAAGCAAGTCAATCAAAATAAAGATTTAACAAATAAAACCCCTGTAGTTGAATCTAAACCTGATCTTAATTCGCTGATCAATCAAGTGAATGAAGCGGATGTTAATAAAAATGATAGTACATCTCCTGCAGACACATCTTTTAAATCTTCTATTTCTGATAACCCTAGTGAAGAAAAAGCAAAAGAGCAGTTAGCTTCGGACAAGGAAACTTCAAGTGTCACATCTTCTAGCGGACTATTTATTTTCCTAGGTGTTCTTTTTGCTATTTTAATTATGCTTTTTGTCATCAAAACTAAAAGACAGCAAGAGCAAAAAGAACTTATTGACTCAATGGATACTAAAAAAGAAAAGCCTTCTGCAGTGGTAGCTAGTTCTGAAGCAATACCATTCAAAGAAGCAATACCGGTCAAAGAAGCAATACCGGTCAAAGAAGCAATACCGATCAAAAAAAATAGCACTATAGAAGATATTGATTTGTCAGATATTGAAATTAATTTATCGGAAAAAGGTCAGAAGCCAACTCATTTTGATTAGGCTATTGAACGATTAAAGTATCGTGCATGCATTAGTTAAATTGGTAGGTATTCTATGTGCTTTATTGCTAATCAATAAATATAGTTTTATTTTTAATCTTTTTTTACTTTTTTTTATTGTTGCCTTTTCTTTTTTTATAAAGTTTTCAATACCTAAACTTATCTTTAGGCTGAAATTTTTTCTCATCATCACTTTTTTACTTTATGTTTTTAATACGCCAGGTGAATATGTAGTTCTTTGGCCGTATCTATCGCCTTCATTCGAAGGGCTTTCGTTAGGCTCAACTCAAATTATGCGTCTTATTAACTCAGTCGCTATTATTTCAATGATGATTTCATTAATGAGTTATCAAACCTTGATTGAAACTTTCTATTTAATCTTTAAACCATTTAAAAGATTGGGTATTGATGCAAAACGTTTTGCCGTTCGTCTTTATTTAACAATGGAGTATGTAAAGTCTTTCCAATCAAAACGTAAGCTTCGTTTTAACTTTAATGATTTGTCTTCATTACTTTTATATTCAGGTAATAAAGTCCCTACGAAACTTACCCATATTAAAATTAAAGAAGATAGAGTTAATAGTTTATCTGTGCTTATTATTTTTTTAATAGTTTTTACGACATTTTTTTTCATTTTTTACTTATAAACTTTTATGAAAATCGCATTATGTATTGAGTATGATGGATCTAATTATTCTGGTTGGCAAAAGCAGAGTGATGTGGATTCCATCCAAGGTGAAATTGAAAAAGCACTTGAAAGTATTGCGCTAGAAAAATTGGATACTTACGCTTCAGGCCGAACGGACACTGGCGTTCATGCCCTCATTCAAATAATTCATTTTGATACTCAAAGTGAAAGACCGATCACTGCTTGGGTAAGGGGTGTTAACTCCTTTTTGCCATCATCTATTCGGGTATTATGGGCTCAGGTAGTTGATGACGCATTTCACGCGCGCTATTCAGCTTCACAACGTCATTATGAATATTTAGTTTATAACGCCTCTTTCCCATCTGCTTTGTGGGCTAATAAGACAGGATGGATTCATGATGAACTTGATTTCAAAAAGATGAAAGAAGCCATTCAATATTTTGAAGGTGAGCATGATTTCAGTGCGTTTCGATCTTCAGAGTGCCAAGCCAAATCTCCTGTTAGAAAAATGTCTCGTACCTCTATTGAAAATTACCATCCTTTTTTTCTCTTTAAGTTTTCTGCGAACGGTTTCTTGCATCATCAAATTAGAAATATGATGGGCGCTATTTTGTATATAGGTAAAGGAAACCACCCAAGCGACTATATTAAAGAATTGTTGTTATCGAAAGACAGGACAAAATCACCCCCTACATTTTCACCTGACGGCCTTTATTTGGCTGGTGTTGATTATGACAAGGAGTACGCATTTCCTTTTATGCACCGAACGGTCAATATTTTTTACAATAATTATTTATGCCAAGATCGTTAATCCTTATAATGAAAGTCTTTCATTTTGAATTGATTTTACAGTGAGAACACGCACTAAAATTTGTGGTATTACTCGCTTGGATGATGCAAAAGCTTCTATCCTCGCAGGCTGCGATGCCCTTGGCTTTGTTTTTTATGAAGAAAGCCCACGTTATATTGCTTTAGATGCTTTCAAAGTCATTGCTAAAGAGCTGCCTCCATTTGTGACTAAAGCTGGCCTTTTTGTAAATGCTGATCCTAGTGATATAGAAGAGGCGATTCAATCCGGATTAGTCAATGTTTTACAGTTTCATGGTGATGAAACGCCTGACTTTTGTAGACAATTTAAATTCCCTTATATCAAAGCAGTTGCAGTTTCCTCTTCAGTAGATTTGTTACAATATGCCAAGGATTTTTATGATGCAGAAGCTTTATTGCTTGATGCATCTCACGAATATCTCAAAGGTGGCACAGGGCAAACATTTGATTGGAATTTAATTCCCCATTCGCTCTCTAAACCCATAGTATTAGCAGGTGGTCTTACTGTAGATAATGTGAAAGAAGCTATAAAAAAAGTGAAGCCTTATGCAGTTGATGTCAGTGGTGGCGTCGAAGAATCAAAAGGTATTAAAAATTCTCTTAAAATTCAAGCATTTATAAAGGAAACTCAAGATGCAGCCGTATGATATGCCAGATGAAAAAGGCCATTTTGGTCAATTTGGCGGTGTATTTGTCGCAGAAACTTTAATTGAGGCGCTTAGTGAATTAAGAGCGATATATGAAAAGTATCGCCACGACCCTGATTTTCTTACTGAACTTCATCATGATTTAAAGCATTTTGTTGGTCGCCCAAGCCCCATCTATCACGCCAAGAGGTGGTCTGATCGAGTGGGCGGCGCTCAAATTTATTTGAAGCGTGAAGATTTAAATCATACAGGGGCTCATAAAGTCAACAATACTGTGGGCCAGGCGTTACTTGCTAAGCGAATGGGTAAGCCACGGATTATTGCTGAGACGGGAGCAGGGCAGCATGGTGTTGCAACTGCGACTATTTCAGCACGTTTGGGTCTTGAATGTGTGGTTTATATGGGATCCGAAGATGTTAAGAGGCAAGCGCCTAATGTATACCGCATGAAGCTTCTTGGTGCCACGGTTGTACCTGTAGAAAGTGGATCTAAAACTCTAAAAGATGCGCTTAATGAAGCGATGCGAGATTGGGTCACTAACATCTCAACAACTTTTTATATCATTGGCACTGTGGCAGGGCCTCACCCTTATCCTATGATGGTCCGTGATTTTAATTCTGTTGTAGGTGTGGAATGCAAAATGCAAATGAATGAAATGCTTGGCCGACAACCTGATGCAGTAGTTGCTTGTGTGGGTGGTGGTTCAAATGCGATGGGTATTTTTTATCCCTACATTGATTTGCGCGAAGTTAGATTGATTGGCGTTGAAGCTGCAGGGCATGGTATCGAGACAGGCAAGCACGCAGCACCTTTAACAGCCAACAGCCCTATAGGTGTTTTGCATGGCAACCGAACCTACTTAATGCAAAATGAAGAAGGGCAAATTATTGAAACACATTCAATTTCAGCAGGTCTCGATTATCCAGGTGTTGGCCCTGAGCATGCTTGGTTAAAAGATATTAAGCGCGCTGAATATTTTGCTGTAACAGATACCGAAGCTTTAGATGCGTTTCATAGCCTATGCCTTACTGAAGGTATTATTCCAGCGCTTGAAACTAGCCACGCTCTAGCATATGCAGAAAAGCTTGCGAAAACCATGAAGCCCGATCAAGTGATTCTTGTGAATTTATCTGGCCGTGGCGATAAGGACATTAACACTGTGGCTAAAATTTCAAATATTAATCTATAAAGTTTATATGTCGAGAATTACAAATACATTTAAAACGCTTAAAGAAAAAAATAAAAAAGCTTTAATCCCTTATATTACAGCGGGTGATCCCCATCCTGATCTAACTGTATCTATGATGCATGCTTTGGTAGATTCGGGTGCTGACATGATTGAATTAGGTATTCCTTTTTCAGACCCAATGGCAGATGGGCCTACGATTCAAAGAGCAAGCGAAAGAGCTCTAGCGCATCATGTAGGTTTATCTCATGTATTTAAAATGGTTAAAGCTTTTAGAGAAAAAGACACTCAAACACCTCTTATTTTAATGGGCTATGCTAACCCTATTGAAGCGATTGGTGTTGAGGCTTTTGTAGAAAGAGCTAAAACTGCTGATGTGGATGGCATTATTACTGTAGATTACCCACCCGAAGAGTGCGTGCAATTTACAAAACTTCTTAAAGAAAAAAATATCGATAGTATTTTTTTGCTATCGCCAACCTCGGAATTGGACAGAGTAAAATTGATTATCGAGCAAGCCTCTGGCTTTTTATATTATGTTTCACTGAAGGGCGTTACAGGTGCTGCCAATATTGATATTGAGCAAGTAAAATCCAAAGTAGGCATGATTCGGGAGTTAACTGATCTTCCTATTGGCGTAGGCTTTGGAGTGAGAGACGCAGCAACAGCGAAAGAGGTTGCTAAAATTTCTGATGCGGTTGTCGTTGGCAGTCGTATGGTTCAGGAAATTGAGAATTCAAATCAAGACAATTTAATTCAAAATATTTCAAAGTTAATGGAAGAATTAAGAGAAGCAGTTAACTGATGATTCGGGTAAATCTATGAGCTGGTTAAAAGATGTCCTACCTCCAAAAATTAAACGTATTGTTGGAAGCGTATCTAAAAAAAATATCCCCGAAGGTTTGTGGTGCAAGTGTCCTTTATGCCAAGCAGTACTTTATCGAACCGATCTTGAGGAAAATATGGAAGTTTGTCCGAAATGTTCTTTCCATAATCGAATTTCAGCACGCGCACGTATAGAAATCTTATTGGATAAAGATAAAAGAAAAGAGATTGGTGCGCTGATTCAGCCTCTAGATTCTTTGAAGTTTAACGATACGCAAAGTTATGCGGATCGAATTAAGTCATCACAAAAAGATCTTAACGAAAAAGACGCTATGGTTGTAATGCAGGGTTCGATGGAAGGCAAGCCTGTTGTGGTAGCCGCTTTTGAATTTAAATTTATGGGCGGGTCTATGGGTTCAGTTGTGGGTGAAAAATTTGTGCGTGGTATTCAAGCTGCGATTAAGGCGAAAGCAACGTTCATCTGTGTCTCCGCAAGTGGCGGCGCCAGAATGCAAGAAGGATTGTTATCGCTTATGCAAATGGCAAAAACAAGTGCCTCATTAACTAAGTTAAGCGAAGCTAAATTACCCTATTTTTCAGTTCTTACCGACCCAACTATGGGCGGCGTATCTGCCAGTTTTGCAATGCTAGGCGATGTGATTATTGCCGAACCTAAAGCGTTGATTGGTTTTGCTGGTCCTCGCGTGATTGAACAAACTGTAAGAGAAAAACTACCTGAAGGATTTCAGCGCTCTGAATTTCTTCTAACACACGGCGCCATTGATATGATTGTAGATCGCCGTGACATGAAGAAGAAGCTTATTAATTTAATATCTAAATTATCTAAAAATTAATTTAACTCCCCCTAAGATTTCAGATAATCACCCTATGAATCTTAACGATTGGCTAGGGTATATAGAATCAATTCATCCCTCTACGATTGACCTCACACTAGAGCGTATCAAAATTGTTCTTGAGCGTTTAAATTTAAACGTTTCATTCCCTATTCTTACTATTGGCGGCACTAATGGTAAAGGTTCTACCTGTAGCATTCTAGAATCGATTTATAAAGAAGCTGGTTATAGAGTTGCTTGTTATACCTCACCACATTTTTTAAATTTTAATGAGCGCATTAAAATTCAAGCCGTTGCTGTTTCAGATGAGCTTATTTGTGAGGCTTTTTCAAAAATTGAATCAGTAAGAGAAGGTGTAACACTTACTTACTTTGAATACGGCACCATCGCCGCTATGATTATTTTTTCAGAAGCTCATGTAGACATTGCTATTCTCGAAGTAGGTTTAGGGGGTAGGTTAGATGCTGTAAATGTTTTTGATCCTGATTGCGCCATTGTCACAACTGTTGATCTTGATCATATGGATTATTTAGGGCACACAAGAGAAGCGATTGGATTTGAGAAAGCGGGTATTTATCGTGCTAATAAGACCGCAATTTGCGGTGACATCGATCCCACGCAATCTTTAATAAAACATTGCGAATCAATTCATGCTGATTTAAAAATTATAGGCAGAGATTTTGGTTATGAAGTGCATCATGATTCGTTTGATTTTTTAATCGAATCGTCATTTGTAATGAATGTCCCCTTGCCTAAATTACAAGGTGATTTTCAGTTAGCTAATGCAACAATTGCACTTATGGCAGTTAAAACTATGGAAGATAAATTGCCTTTAACTGAAATTGCAATTCAAAAGGGTATTTCATTAACTTTATTGCCAGGCAGATTTCAGGAAGTTCAAAAGATGCCTTCTTTGATTTTTGATGTAGCTCATAACCCCCAGGCTGCAAGATCCTTAAGTCATAACCTTAAAGCTCATGCTGTGCCCGGTAAAACAATTGCAGTATTTTCAATACTTAGAGACAAAGATATTTTTGGTGTGATTAATGAATTAAATCTCGATATCGATGATTGGTTTATTGCAGAAATTCAAAATAAGAGAGCGGCAAGTATCGAAATCATTTCTGATGCTATTAAAAAAACTCATCCATCTGCACGTATAGAGTCATTTAAAAATATACAAGAAGCTTATCAATTTGCATCCAAGGAAGTCACTAGAAATGATAGAATAATTGTATTCGGTTCCTTCTTTACCGTTGCCGATATTATGAAAATTATTTCCTAAGCTATGAGCGAAGACAATTCAATAGAGCCCCAAGAAGACAAACTGATTAGTCAGGCCAAAAAGAGACTCCTTGGCGCATGTGTCATTTTATTCATTCTTCTTATCTCAGCTCCGTTTGTTTTAAAAAATCGTAATGAAAAAGGGCCTACTGAGCCTATTAAAATATCAATGGAAAGTACTCCTGAAGTTGTATACGCAAACGTTGAAAGTATTAAACCACCAGAGGCTAAGCAAGTGATTTCAGAATCACCAATCCCTCAATTAAAAATAAAACCAGAAACTGTGACGCCTTCCAACAGCGGTATCTATATTCAATTAGGTGTTTTTTCAGATAATGAAAAGATTAAATCCCTCCAGCAAAAATTAAATCAATTAAATATCCAAACTAAAAGTGAAACAATTAAAGTTAATGGCGCTGATAAGGTGAGGTTAATTACGGATGAATTTAAAACTGAAGCTTTAGCTAAAGAAACATTACTCAAAATTAAGAATGCAGGGATCACCGGCATCATCAAGAAGATTAGTTAATGACGTTTGTTGATTATGGTTTTTTTATCACCATTGTCATCTCTGCACTTCTAGGTTGTTATCGTGGCTTTGTACGTGAACTTTTATCCATTATTGCTTGGTTTTTTGCTTTCTATTTAGCGCAATCTTTTTCCCCCGCACTAGCTTCCAAACTGTATTGGATTGACAGAGTGTCACTGCGCGATTTAGCCGCCTATTTCCTGATTTTTATAGCTGTTCTTGTTTCATCAATGGGTGTGATTGCCATCTTGAACAAATTTATTAAATACACCGGACTTACATTTCCTAATATTTTGTTGGGCGGCTTTTTTGGCCTTGTTCGAGCTCTTCTTATTGGGCTTGTCTGTCATTTTGTTATTCAATCAACCTTATTTGAAAAGAGCTCCGCTTGGCAGGATGCCTTGATTAAACCTTATTTCGAGTCTTTTGCATCTATGGCAGGTGTTTATTTGCCACTTGATATCCTTAAGCATGTAAAATATTCACAACGAACATAATTTTAAGGCGCTGAAATGTGTGGAATCCTTGGAATAGTTGGTAAAAATCCTGTTAATCAGCTACTTTATGATGGCTTATTAGTCCTTCAGCATCGGGGTCAAGATGCTGCTGGTATTGTCACTTGTGACGGCAATACTTTTTTCATGCATAAAAATAATGGTCTTGTGAAAGATGTGTTTCATACACGCCATATGCTAAACCTTATCGGTAATGCAGGGATTGCACATGTCCGTTATCCCACAGCAGGTTCGTCCTCAGCTGCAGAAGCTCAACCATTTTATGTAAATTCGCCTTTTGGAATTGTCTTAGGTCATAACGGTAATTTAACGAACGCCGAAAAGCTTAAAGAAGATATTTTTAGACAAGACCTTCGTCATATCAATACCACATCAGATTCAGAAGTTTTACTTAATGTGTTGGCGCATGAAATTGAACAATCAGCAAAGAGCACCGTACTTAATAGTGACGTCGTTTTTGATGCTGTCACTTCAGTTCATAAGCGATGCAAAGGAGCATATGCTGTAGTTTCAATGATTGCTAATTTTGGCCTTCTTGCCTTTAGAGATCCTCACGGTATTCGCCCACTTGTGATAGGTAAACACGAAACCCCCCAAGGTGTTGAATACATGGTGGCATCTGAAAGTGTAGCGATTGATGTATTAGGATTTAAATTGGTAAGAGACGTAGAGCCGGGTGAGGCAGTCTTTATTGACATGAATGGTAATTTTTATTCTAAACAATGTGCTAAGCCTAATCATCATCCTTGTATATTCGAGTATGTCTATCTAGCAAGACCTGACTCCGTGATTGATGGTATTTCTGTTTATCAAACACGACTTAATATGGGTAAAACATTAGCACAGAAAATTAAAAAAGCGTGGGCTCATTTAGATATTGATGTTGTAATCCCTATTCCTGATACAAGCAGGCCGAGTGCTTTACAGCTCGCGCTCGAATTAGGTCTGGATTATCGTGAAGGTTTTATTAAAAATCGCTATATTGGTCGTACATTTATCATGCCTGGTCAAGCATTGAGAGAAAAATCAGTACGACAAAAACTTAATCCTATCAAAATCGAATTCCAAGATAAGAATGTGCTTTTGGTAGATGATTCGATTGTTCGAGGCACAACATCAAAAGAGATTGTTCAGATGGCTAGAGAGGCGGGCGCTAAAAAAGTTTATTTAGTTTCAGCAGCGCCACCTGTCAGATTTCCTAATGTTTATGGTATTGACATGCCTTCACGCACTGAATTACTTGCACCCAATAAAACAGACGAAGAAATTCGAGAAGAAATTGGTGCAGATGAATTAATTTATCAAGATCTTGATGCGCTTATTGAGAACATTGCATCGATTAATCCAAAACTTAAGAAATTTGATGCCTCTTGTTTTGATGGCAAATATATTACAGGCGATATTGATGAATATTATTTAAAAAATATCGAAACACTTCGTGCTGATTCGAATATGTCTGACAAGCCGTCAAATGCTAGTACGCAAATGGATTTAAATTTAATTAAAAATGAAGAGGAAGCAGCTTAATAATAGGCGTTTCTTGACGTAATTTTTTTATCGTGCATAATTTGAAGTGCGCTGATTTGAGTGATAAAGTTATTTCTCAGCTTGCGGGCGCGTTAAAAATTCAGCTAAAGCGAGGTCTGTCCCGTTTTAGCTTTTTGTGAAACGGGTTTTTTTATGCCCAAAAAAAGGTAACAGATTATGAATAACGATCCATGGAAATTTGATACGCAAGCGATTCGAGCTGGCTCATTACGATCTGAGTTCGGAGAGAATTCTGAAGCTATTTTTTTAACTTCCAGCTATGTGTTTGAATCATCTGCGCAGGCTGCTGCAAGATTTGCGGGTACTGAGCCTGGCAATATCTATTCTCGTTTTACGAATCCTACGGTCACAATGTTTCAAGATCGCCTCGCAGCTCTTGAAGGAAGTGAAGCATGTGTGGCGACTTCAAGCGGTATGTCAGCTATTTTGGCAATAATTATGGGCCTATGTTCTGCTGGGGAACATATCGTGGCGTCTCGAAGTATTTTTGGTACAACCGTACAACTCTTTAGCAATATTTTAAAGCGCTGGGGTTTAGAGGTTACTTTTGTATCGCTCACCAATCTTAATGAGTGGGAAGATGCTATCCAAAAAAACACAAAACTTTTTTTTGTAGAGACCCCATCTAATCCATTGACTGAAGTGACCGACATCAAAGCACTTTCAAAAATTGCACATCAAAAAGATATTAAATTGATTGTGGATAATTGTTTTTGTACGCCTGCGCTTCAAAGACCTTTGTTATTGGGCGCCGACATTATTATCCATTCTGCTACTAAGTATCTTGATGGACAGGGGCGTTGTTTAGGAGGCGCAGTATTAGCAGATAAAAAAACGATAGAGCCGATTTATCAATTCCTACGATCAGCAGGACCTACAATGAGCGCATTTAATGCCTGGGTTTTTTTAAAGGGTTTAGAAACGTTATCTATTCGCATGGACGCTCATTCTAAGAATGCACTTCATTTAGCTTCCTGGCTTGAGTCGCAGCCTCAGATCGATCGTGTTTACTATCCTGGATTAGCCTCTCATCCGCAGCATACACTTGCTTTAGCACAGCAAAAAACGGGCGGAGCTATTGTGTCTTTTGAGGTAAAAGGTGGGCAAAAAGAGGCATGGAGCTTAATTGATTCCACTCGATTGATCTCGATTACTGCTAATTTAGGGGATGTTAAATCTACGATTACACACCCTACAACAACGACACATTCAAGAGTCAGCCCTGAAGAGCGTCAAAAAGCTGGCATTAAGGACAATCTCGTTAGAATCGCTGTAGGCCTTGAGGATATAGAGGACCTAAAAGCTGATTTGTCTAGTCTTTCGCGCTAAAAAAAGCTTTAGTAGGGTAAAAATACAGCCCTGCTACATGCTAAAATTTGGGTAGTTTTCTACTTAAATTATCGATCTAAATCCTATGAATCAATTTGCTAAAGAAACTATCCCAATCAGCCTTGAAGATGAGATGAAACGCTCTTACCTCGACTACGCGATGAGCGTCATTGTTGGACGAGCGCTTCCAGATGTCAGAGACGGATTAAAGCCTGTTCACCGTCGTGTGCTTTTTGCGATGCATGAGCTTAATAACGACTTTAATAAACCTTATAAAAAATCAGCGCGTATTGTTGGTGATGTGATTGGTAAATACCATCCACATGGTGACACAGCTGTGTACGATACGATCGTTCGTATGGCCCAGGATTTTAGCTTGCGATATATGTTAGTCGATGGTCAGGGAAATTTTGGTTCAGTCGATGGCGATAATGCTGCTGCTATGAGATATACGGAAATCCGTATGTCTAAAATTGCACATGAGCTTCTAGAAGATATTGATAAAGAGACAGTAAATTTCGGTCCTAATTATGATGGCTCCGAACAAGAACCTCTTATAATGCCAGCGCGCATTCCGAATCTTCTTATAAATGGAAGTTCAGGTATTGCTGTGGGTATGGCGACCAATATTCCACCTCATAATTTAAATGAAGTTGTAGATGCGTGTTTATTACTGCTAGAAAAACCTGAGTCATCGATTGATGCATTGATTAAATTAATACCAGCACCAGACTTCCCTACAGCCGGAATCATTCATGGCACTTCAGGCGTTAAAGAAGGCTACAGAACGGGTCGTGGTCGTGTTGTCATGCGCGGAAGAACGCACGTTGAAAAACTCGACAAAGGTAATCGTGAAGCATTAATCGTTGACGAACTTCCATATCAAGTTAACAAAAAAACATTCATCGAGAAAATTGCCGAACTTGTTAACGATAAAAAGATTGAAGGCATTTCAGATTTAAGAGATGAGTCAGACAAATCAGGTATGCGTGTTGTAATTGAGTTGAAGCGCGGTGAGAATCCTGATGTTATTTTAAATAATCTGTACAAACAAACGCAGCTTCAAGATAGTTTTGGTATGAATATGGTGGCGCTAATTGATGGCCAGCCAAAACTACTTAACTTAAAACAAATTTTAGATGCCTTTTTAAGGCACCGCCGTGAAGTTACTACAAGAAAAACTGTTTTCGAATTAAGAAAAGCACGCGAACGTGGTCACATGTTAGAAGGTTTAGCAGTCGCGTTAGCTAACGTCGATGAAATGATTAAAATCATTAAAGCCGCTCCAACACCACCAGATGCTAAGAAAGAATTGATTGCGCGCACATGGAAATCTTCTGTTGTAGAAGCAATGCTAAATGGTGCTGCGATGGAATTTTCTAGACCTGAAGGACTGCCGAAAGAGTTTGGATTGACTGAGTCAGGCTATAAGTTATCAGATGTTCAAGCCCAAGAAATTCTGCAATTAAGATTACAACGCTTAACAGGATTAGAACAAGAAAAAATTGTTAATGAATATAAGGAGATTATGAATGTCATTACAGATTTCCTTGATATTTTAGCAACACCTGCAAGAGTCACGGCAATTATTGTCGATGAATTGAAGGCGATTAAAGATCAATATGGTGACAAACGTCGAAGTGAAATTGTCGAGAATGCGTTAGATTTATCTACTGAAGATTTAATTACACCTGAGGATGTAGTAGTCACACTTTCCCATACAGGCTATATTAAATCACAAGTGTTAGACGAATATCGTGCCCAAAAACGTGGCGGAAGAGGTAAGCAAGCAGCGACGACAAAAGACGATGATTTTATCGATAAAATGTTTGTAGCAAATACGCACGATAATATTTTATGTTTCTCAAGTCGTGGGCAGGTGTATTGGTTAAAAGTTTACGAAGTCCCACAGGGAAGTCGCACAAGTCGTGGTAAGCCTATTGTGAATTTATTCCCACTTCAAGAGGGCGAAAAAATTAATGCGATTCTACCTATCAAAGAATTTGATGATAAGCATTATATTTTTATGGCCACTGCATTAGGCACCGTTAAAAAAACACCACTTACAGATTTCTCAAATCCGCGTAAGTCAGGCATCATCGCAATTAATCTCGATGACAACGACTTTTTAATTGGCGCTGAAATTACTGACGGATCCAATGATATTGTTTTAGTTTCAAATGGCGGCAAAGCTGTTTGGTTTGACGAAGAAGATGTAAGGAGCATGGGTCGAAATACCCGAGGTGTTCGTGGTATGAAATTACAAGAAGACCAACAAGTGCTATCTCTTCTTATTGCAAGCGATGATCAACAATCTATGTTAGTTGCTACTGAAAATGGCTATGGAAAACGAACTGTTTTATCTGACTTTAGGCATTCTGGACGAGCCACACAAGGTGTTAAAGCCATACAAGTGAGCGAACGTAATGGTCTTGTTGTTGCTGCAAAACTTGTAAACGATGAAGATGAGATTATGTTGATTACGACAGGTGGTGTGCTCATCCGAACACGTGTAAGTGAAATTCGCGAATTAGGTCGTGCGACACAAGGTGTTACATTAATTAATTTAGGTGAGAATGAAAAATTGTCAGGTCTCGAGAAGATTGTAGAAGCTGATGATGATCTAGAGGAATAGCTTTTAATTCATCATGAAATGTACTTATAACTTCTCAGCGGGTCCAGCCGTATTGCCCAAGTCAGTGATGCTTCGCGCGCAAGCTGAGATGATTGATTGGCATGACTCTGGACTGTCTGTGATGGAAATGTCGCACCGTGGTAAACATTACATGTCGATCATTGAGAAAGTGGAAAGTGATTTTAGATCTCTTTTTAATGTACCTAAAAATTACAAGGTACTTTTTCTTCAAGGTGGTGCGATTGCTCAAAATTCAATGGTACCTTTGAATCTTCTCAATGGAAAAAAAGCTAATTATGTTGTGAGTGGTTATTGGTCAAAGCGCACTTATCAAGACGCTCTTCCTTTTGGTGACATGTCTATTGCCGCTTCTTCTGAATCGATTGGGTTCGCGAAAGCACCCGATCTAAATGAGTGGAAGATAGATCCTTCAGCTTCTTACGTTCACTTCTGCTCCAATGAAACCATACATGGCGTTGAATATTTTGATATGCCATCTATTAAGTCGGTTCCAGTTGTTGCTGATATGTCGTCTCATATTCTTTCAAGACCAGTCGATATTAGTCAATTTGGTGTCATTTACGCCGGTGCGCAAAAAAATATTGGCCCCGCAGGTCTCACAATTGTAATTGTTAGAGATGATTTGTTAGATGTGGCTTCTCCATTAACACCTTCCGTTTTTAACTGGAAGACGCAAGCCGAGAACCAATCTATGATTAATACACCGACGACTTATAGTATCTATATGGCAGGCCTAGTGTTTGAATGGTTAATCGAGCTTGGTGGCCTTAGAGCGATTGAAAAACAAAATATTAAAAAAGCTGAATTGTTATATAACTATATCGATTCAACAGATTTCTACTCAAACCCTATTGATATCAAAAATCGTTCGCGTATGAACGTACCTTTTAGAATCGAAAATGAAGATTTACATGCTTCTTTTGTAACAGGTGCTGAAAATTTAGGTATGATCGGTTTAAAAGGTCATCGTCTTGTAGGTAGCATCAGAGCCTCAATCTACAATGCTATGCCGATTGAAGGTGTTCAAGCTCTAGTTGATTACATGAAAGATTTTGAAAAGTCGCATTAATATATGACAGATGAATTAAAAAAATTAAGAGATGCCATTGATAAAATCGATAATGAACTTTTAGATCTTATTTCTAAAAGAGCAGCATTAGCATCGAATATCGGAAGTCTAAAAACAGACGGTGTGATTTATCGTCCAGAACGCGAGGCTCAAGTCCTACGTCGTTTGGTTGAGCAAAATCAAGGACCGCTCTCTAACGAAAGTATCGAAAGCATCTACAAGAGCATTATGTCTAATTGTAGAGCTTTAGAAAAGCAAATCACCGTTGCATTCTTGGGACCGCTTGGTACATTTAGCGAAGAAGCTTCCATGAAGCAGTTTGGTGAATCAATTGAACCCATTCAAACATCAAGCATTGATGAAGTGTTTCATCTTGTGGAGTCTCATAAAGCACATTATGGTGTTGTTCCAGTTGAAAATTCGACTGAAGGCGCTATTAATCGGACGCTTGATTTACTCCTCACATCTAACACAATGATATGTGCTGAGATTATTTTACCTGTGCATCATAATTTAATTAGCAATGAAAAAGATGTATCGAGGATTAAAAAAATCTATTCACACACACAATCATTATCGCAGTGCCATCAGTGGTTACTTAATCATGCTCCAGGCATCGAATTACAATCTGTTTCTAGTAATGCTGAAGCTGTAAAAATTGCATCGAAAGAAAAGGGTGCCGCTGCTGTTGCAAGTAACCGCGCCTCAGCATTATTCAATGTTCCTCTGCTAGCGGAAAATATAGAAGATGATCCCAAGAATTCAACTCGATTCTTGGTAATTTCCAATCACGAAGTTAAGCCTTCTGGATTAGATAAAACCTCGATTATTGTGGCTGCAAAAAATCAACCGGGTGCGATTGCGTCCATGATTGAACCTTTCGCGAAAAATAAAGTGAGTATGACTAAGCTTGAATCCCGCCCTTCAAAAACAGGTCTTTGGGAATATGTTTTCTTTATTGATGTTGAAGGGCATATGACTGATTCAAAAGTAGCAGAGTCTCTTAAAGAGATTGAATCGAAAGCTTCATTCTTAAAAGTCCTAGGCTCATACCCACAATCTAATTTAACTTAATGGATTTATGCTCCAGCATGCCATTTAAGATTTTTTAATATTTTATTATGTCGATTCAATCTTTAATTCCAAAATATATTTGTGATATTGCACCTTACCAAGGTGGTAAGCCTATTGCTGAACTTGCACGCGAATATAAGCTAGAAGAGTCTTCAATTATAAAATTAGCTTCCAATGAAAATCCATTAGGCATGAGCCCTAAAGCCCGCGAAGTGATTTTAAAGTCTATTGATGAAATCTATCGCTATCCAGATGGCAATGCGTTTAAGCTTAAAAATGCTGTCAGTCTAAAGTTTAATTTACATCCGGAGAGTTTAATTTTTGGAAATGGGTCAAACGATATTCTGGAATTAGCTTCGCGTACATTCTTAAAAGTAGGAGATGAAGTTATTTTTTCTCAACATGCTTTTGCTGTCTATAGTCTTGTAACCCAAGCAATGGGTGCTATTGGTGTCAAAGTTCCTGCCAAAGATTTTGCACATGATCTTGCCAAAATGTTTGCGGCAATCTCTTCAAAAACTAAGATGATCTTCATTGCTAATCCCAATAATCCGACGGGCACTCTCATCTCTAAAGAGGAACTTAAAGCTTTTTTAATGAAAGTCCCATCTCATATCATTGTGGTCTTGGACGAGGCTTACGATGAATATTTGGAAATAGAGAATAAGTCAGAGAGTTTTTCCTGGCTTTCTCAATTTTCTAATTTAATTATTTCAAGGAGCTTCTCAAAAGCTTATGGTTTAGCTGGATTAAGAGTGGGTTTTGGGGCATCAAGTCCAGAGATTATTCAATTTATGAATCGTGTGAGACAACCTTTTAATGTGAATAGTCTTGCGCAAGATGCTGCAGTCGCAGCTTTAATGGATGACGCATTTGTCAGTGAGAGTAAAATACTGAATAATAACGGAAAAAAACAACTAGAATCAACTTTCCAAAGGCTTAAGTTAAGTTTTATTCCAACTTTTGGTAACTTTATAAGTTTTAAAGTAGATAAGGCACCCCAAGTCTACGAAGCTTTATTAAAGGCAGGTATCATAGTGCGTCCAGTGGCTAATTATGAAATGCCAGATTATTTGCGCGTGAGTATTGGCCTTAAAGAAGAAAACGAAAGATTTATTCAAGCACTAGAAACGATTATTTAAATAGGATCTAGCATGATTATTGTAATGAGCAACGTTGCAACCGAAGAGCAAATTGAATCGGTGATTAAACGTATAGAAGAAAAGGGGCTGGAAGCTAATGTTTCCCGTGGCACCGAGAGAACTGTTATCGGCGCAATTGGAGATGAGCGAAGTCTTGATCCTGAGCTTTTAGAGTCTCTTCCTGGTGTTGAGCAAGCACTTCACATTGTCAAACCTTATAAAATTGTTGCGCGCGAATGGCATAAAGAAGACAGCGTCATTGATATTAAAGGCAATCTCATAGGCGGCAAGCAAATTCAAATTATTTCAGGTCCGTGTTCCGTTGAAACACCTGATCAGATGGAAAAATCTGCGAAAGCTGTTAAAGCAGCTGGAGTGAGGTTGATGCGCGGTGGTGCATTTAAACCTCGCACAAGTCCTTATACGTTCCAAGGCACAGGCGTTGAAGGTTTAGAAATGTTTAGAAAAGCTGCAGACAAAGAAGGCTTGCCTATTGTGACTGAGCTTATGGATGCAAGACAACTTGATACCTTCATGAAATATAAAGTGGATGTGATTCAAATTGGTACACGCAGTATGCAAAACTTTGAACTTCTAAAAGAAGTTGGCAAAGTTAATGTGCCAGTCATTTTAAAACGTGGCATGTCTGCAACGATTTCTGAGTGGCTAATGGCTGCTGAATATATTGCAGCAGGTGGCAATCATAATATTATTTTCTGTGAGCGCGGTATTCGAACCTTTGAGACATACTATCGCAATGTATTAGATGTCACAGCGATACCAGTGCTAAAGAAAGAAACACATCTTCCTGTCATTGTTGATCCTTCTCATGCGGGTGGTAAAGCATGGATGGTAGCGGCTTTATCTCGAGCGGCGATTGCTGCAGGCGCTGATGGTCTTTTAGTTGAAATGCATCCTAACCCCTGCGAGGCATGGTGTGATGCAGATCAAGCGATTAATCCTCAAGAACTTATTGCGCTCATGGGTGAGTTAAGAGGTATTGCTAAGGTGATTGGCCGCGAAATTCTATAAGGAACTCATGGATTTCATGAGTTCTCTTTGGCTAATTTCCACTATGAGATTAAGTGCTTTTCCCTCAGTATCTTTTCATTATTAAATATTAGTCTCATCGACAAGGTTCTATGCATATTCATGTATTAGGTGCGGGTGCGGGTGGTGGATTTCCTCAGTGGAATTGTAATTGTCAAAACTGCGATGGTCTGCGAAAAGGCACTATTAAAGCTACAAAACGTACACAATCTTCTATATGTGTAAGTTCTGACGGTGTTCATTGGGTACTTTTTAATACGTCCCCTGATGTATTGCAACAAATTCAAGATTTTCCTCCTTTGCAACCCGGTCGAGCCATTCGTGATAGCGGCATTTCAGCCATTGTACTTATTGATGCACAAATTGATCACACGACAGGTTTATTAATGCTTCGTGAGGGCACACAAAAACGTGAACTTTATTGTACTGATATGGTGTATCAAGACCTCACTACAGGTAATCCACTCTTAAAAATTTTAGATCACTACTGTGGTATTAATCATCACGAGATTTCAACTGATGGTAAAACTTCCTTTGAAATACCTCAAATAGAAAATCTTACATTCACAGCTGTTGCACTAAAGAGTGCCGCACCCCCATATTCACCGCATCGAAATAATCCCCATCCGGGTGATACGATTGGTATGTTGATTGAAGACAAAAAAACGCAGAAGCGATTATTTTACGCTCCAGGCTTGGGTGAAATTGAACCTCATTTACCACCCTTATTTGAAAAAGCAGATTGTATTATGGTAGATGGTACCTTCTGGACGAATACTGAAATGATTGATATGGGTTTAATGACGAAGAAAGCACGAGATATTGGTCATAATCCTCAATCAGGTGAGGGCGGTATGATTGAAGTATTAGATCGATATCCCAAAGCTAAAAAAGTACTTATACACATCAACAATACAAACCCAATTTTGCGAGAAGATTCAAAAGAGCGTGCAATCTTAACTGAGCATGGCATTGAAGTTGCACACGATGGTATGGATATTGTTTTATAAAAGGATTTGTTAGGCATGGATAAAATTTGGACAAGAGCGGAATTTGAAGAAAAACTTCGTGAGAAGGGAAAGGGTTATCATATCTACCATCCTTTCCATGTGATGATGTACGAAGGAAAGCTCACTAAAGAACAACTCCAGAGCTGGGTATTAAATCGCTTTTATTATCAAACTGGTATTCCGCTAAAAGACGCAGCCATTCTTTCTAACTGTCCCGATGTTGAAGTCAGAAAACAATGGATAGTGCGCATCACAGATCATGACGGCGTGGATGATGCAGTGGGTGGAATAGAAGCATGGATTAAATTAGGTGAAGCAGTTGGCTTAACGAGAGAAGATGTCACATCTTTAAAGCATGTAAGTCCTGGTGTTCGTTTCGCAGTCGATGCCTATATTAATTTTGCAAAACAAAGACCATGGCAAGAATCAGTATGCTCATCACTTACCGAACTGTTTGCACCTCATATTCATCAACAGCGTATAAGCTCATGGCCTGAAGTATATCCTTGGATCAATGAATCTGGACTCTCATATTTCAAGAAACGCTTAACGGAAGCAAGGCGTGATGTAGAGCAAGGCCTCTCTGTAACACTAGATTATTTTAGTCAGTCTCGCGCGATGCAAGAGCGTGCATTAGACATTCTTCAATTCAAACTTAATGTGTTATGGGTGATTGCAGATTCCATTATGCTCGCCTCTTCAAATATTAAGGTTGAAGATCGTAATTATTTAAGGCAACCTATATTCTAATCATGGCGATCGAGCATCAAGATATTTTAAAGATTGCAGCGCATCATAGATTCCAATGGGAAGAAGCACAGCAATCACACGTCATTTTATTTCCAGAAGGCATGGTCAAATTAAATGGAAGTGCGGGTGAAGTATTAAGCCTGGTTGATGGAAAAAACTCGGTCGATCAAATTGTAACTGCGCTAAAAGAAAAATTTAAAGATGTAGAAGGTATCGAAAAAGATATTTTATCTATGATCCAATTTGCTTTAGACAAAGCATGGATTGAGAAAGCTAATTAAGGGGATATACGATGGCAATACAAAATAATGGTGTAGCAGCATCTGTCACACATACACAGCCTTTATGGTTGTTAGCTGAAATCACATATCGATGCCCGCTCCATTGTGCTTTTTGTTACAACCCTACTGATTATGACAAACATACACAGAATGAATTATCTACAGAACAGTGGATTAATGTTTTACGTGATGCAAGAAAATTAGGCGCACTTCAACTAGGCATTTCAGGCGGCGAACCATTGCTTCGTGATGACATTGAAGAGATTGTGATAGAAGCAAAAAAATTAGGCTACTACAGCAATCTTATTACTTCAGGTGTCGGCTTAACCGAAAAAAGAATTCAGGCATTCAAAGAGGGCGGATTAGACCATATTCAACTCTCAATGCATGACATTACTGAAGAAATTAATAACTTCATTACAAACACCAAAACATTTGAATTAAAGAAAAAAGTCG